>JALWLL010000119.1 GCA_026996295.1 Sulfurimonas sp. | reverse complement strand
TAACGGACTTAGAAACTGGAGTGAAATTTACCCTCAACTTTGTATATTCTTCAGCGAAATTATGGAAAAATATACAAGGTAGTTAAATGGGATGGAGGTGGTTTACACAGTTTATTTTACAGGCTCGTTCCATACCTGCAGGGCGTAGTTTTTAATTTATACTAGAAGCTATTTATACAAATTTCTCACCATATCTTGCCCACTATCTGGAGCTAATTTCGCATATCTAAGAGTCATATTTATATCTTTATGATTAAGTAATTTTTGTATTGTAAAAATTGGTGTACCATTGATAGCCAAATGTGAAGCAAAAGTATGTCTTAATGTATGAATAACTACTCTATGCTTAGGATTCGTAATTCCTTTATTAAAAAGTGTATTTAGTATTTTAGAGACTTTATCTTTTATCTGTTCATATAAATTAGCATCATTTATTTGCAAAATAGGGGTATCAATCTTGCTTGCCTTTGTTCTATCTCTTAGCGATTGCTCAAGTTTTTCATCGTATAAAAATGCAGCATATCTTTCATCATTTTTTTCATCTAGAATATTAATAATCTTATTCTCAAAATCTATATCTCTTTTTGTAAGCTTCGTAAGTGCGCCAACTCTAGCCCCAGTTGTCAAGGCTAACATAACAAACAAATAGGCTTGTATATCGTCTTTTACATAGTCAAATAATAGAGCTATTTCATCTTTGCTTAGATATCTTTCACGAGCATTATCTATTTTTAATTTTTTAACTTTTTTTGTAGGATTTTTCGCAATGATATCCTTATCGATCGCATAGTTAAATACAGTACTTAATTCACCTATTACCGAGTTGACAGTTTTTGGAGCGAATTTTTTGATATGTATCGACTGTACCCTTTGAATATCCTCAGTCGTTATACTTTTAATATTTCGCTCTCCTAAAAATGGTGATATATGCATTTCATATTTTCGTCTAGATAATTTATTATTTTTATTATGAAGTGCTTTTAAATTATAACTTTCTTCTGCCACACTATCTAGCGTGATAATTTGTTTTTTCTTTTTTCTGGCAATTGATGGTGGCTCTTCACCTAACCTAATCTTATTTATAAATTCATTTCGTTTGTTATACGCGTATATTTCAGTTATGCCTTCAGACTTTTTACCTACTGTAAACCAGACTTTTTTTCCATCGGTATTCTTATAGTTTATCGAGTAGCTAATATCACCATTGATAAGCTTATTCTGATAAACACCTGTATATTTCCTACTTTTTACTCTTGCCATTTTGATACCCTATTGCTACCCATAAATTAAAAAACCATGGATTAGTATAGCTAACTTTAGATAACAGCAATCTTTTATATATACCTAAAATAGGGTACTTTATATGACCATAAATAACTTTAAGATACTTTGATATATTATTTCAATAGGGTTCGAATCCCTGAGGATCCACCACTTATAATTATCAAGCAAACCCCTAAAATAAAAACTTTTATAACTAAATCAATCTTGGAAAAATATTATTGGCCATCAAAGTGCCAATTCTAAACGCCAATTCTAAAAACAAGTGCAATTTTCATCTAAATTTAACTAGCTTTTTACATTTCGCCAAAAAATACCTCATACAAAGTTTTGTATCAAGTTATTTTCTAAATCGATTGTTAAGTCTATTCTGAATTATTTTATGATACAATTCTGCTATTGCCCAGTAGGATTTATCCAGTATTTACATGTTGTAAATCGGAGCTTTGCTCACATATTGGCATGCATAATTTATTTATAACTGTCAAATTGCCCCATAACCTGAAATGATGCAGGGATAACTTTAAATGATTTCTAGTACTAGTTAATTGCTAGATATTGATTCATCTTATACCTTAGCACTTCCTAAATGGGGCATCTAAAGGGTTGATATAGTGTTTGTTACTTTAAAAGAAATAAAGGGCATCCCTGCTTAGGCAGGTATATTATTTCCAGAGGGAGAAACAAAACATGAAGTTGAAAATTGACTTTAAGAAGCGTATATTTGATATGCGGCTTTCAAAGAGTGATGTTGTCGTTTTATATTATTTATTTAATGACCGTTCTACAGATATCCAGTCTATACTAGATACTATATCAAACCTTTTTTACCTTCAATCTCAAAAAAGAAGGGTTATATGTCTTCAATAATCAATATTAAATCAAAAAAAAAGTTATCTAAGTTGTTATTCATTTCATATCCAAATGAGTTTAAGTACCTTGAAGAGCTGTACAAAAACAGACCTGAAGAATGTTTTATAAGCTTTTTTCAAGATGATCGTGAACTATTTAAATTAAAACCAAATACAAAAAAGATTCATAAACGACTTTATAAACTAATGTTAAAAGAGACACTACCCTCATATATAAAATCAGGACGAAAAAAACACTCATACCTCACGAATGCATTTGAACATAAAGAGGCTAATAACTTCTTCTTTGTGGATATAAAAAGTTTTTATCCATCTATTACCTTTGAGAAAATCAAAAGAAATCTAATTATAAACTACAACCAATCATCCGCTGTTGCAACATTCATTTCAAACCTTTTAACTGTTAAGCAACATAAATCTAATGGACAACGCGCATTAGTAACGGGTAGTCCATTAAGTCAAAGCTTTTCTTTCTTAATCAATAAACCTATGTTTGACAAACTAAACAACTTAGCTAATGAAAATAAAATTAAAATGAGTGTATATGTAGATGATATATCATTTTCAACCAAAGCCACTATACCATTTGAATTTATTCGTAATGTTCATGCAATACTTAAATCATATGACTATGATTTATCTAAAGGTAAAGGAAAATATTACAGAGGTAGTGAAGGGAAAAGTGCAGAAGTAACAGGTGTTAAAATTACTAAATATGGTCTTTTCATTACAGATAAACGTAAAAGAAAAATTAAAAAGAAAATTAAACTGCTAAAGTCACAAACAGGTGACTCCAATTTATTTAACTCACTTTTATCATCAGTTTTACAAGCTAAACTAGTAAATATTAAGTATGGAAAATATGAAAGACTTTTACAAAAATATATTAACCCTTCTCGCCAAATCTAGTAACCGGCGAGACAATCTCTTCCACCATAAGGCCTGACAATGTTATTGAGTAGTCCAACTCAATCATGAGTCCGCCAATTCTAAAATCTATTCAATGTTTCAATGTTAATGAAAAAAATAATTTACAAGCAAGTTGAAACTTAAAATTAACATCGGCTAAAATACCGATGATTTATGCTGCAATAAATCCAAACTCAACTTGAAAGCGAGTAGCTTTGACTTCAGGGACAAGTGCATTTTTTTGTTTATGAAGTTCTACTATGCCGTATCGCTCCAAGGTTTTGAGAGTACGTGATAAATTTGACTTTGCTCTACCGGTTAGCTCCTCTAGTTCTTTGAGAGATTTAGGATGATTATCAAGTATAACTCTAAGTAGTGCCTGATTCTCATTAGAAAGTATCTGAGCCATGGATTTCACGGACTCAAACCAGACTTTCGGTTCATCCTTTTTGGGCTTATAAACCCCCTTCGCTATCTCTATGGTTCTTTGTCTATATTGCTCCATTGGCATAATGCCAACTTTTATTGTTTTCATCTTCATTAGTTGTTCTCCATGTAATAATCAACACTCTTCCAAAAGTCTTCCAGCAGTTGTGAAGCTGACTCAAACTCATAAGCAACTGTATCCATCTGTTTGTGGATATGATCGTATGATTCTTTTCTTGCTCCATACTTTTTGGATGATTTGAAGCTATGTGCATTGTCATAGCCAATAACTCGACGGTTATTCTTGTCGTGCAAGGTTAATGAGTATCTGATACCGTGAGGTATAGACTTGCTTACATCTACTTGATAAGCCTCAAACTTAATCCAGTAGCCATTATCCATAGGAAAAACTTCCCCGTGTAAATTGAGTAAGTTTTCTAAATCATCCACATACATCCTTTATTATCATCTAATGATAACAATATTATTTTTAAACTCTTATTAGTTATCATCACTAGTAAGTTGCAATACACCCAACTTTTAGATGTTCACAAGAATAATTATTATAAAATCCCACATACGATTTACAAAACTTCTCAATGGGGCATTAGCTCAGCTGGGAGAGCGCTTCGCTGGCAGCGAAGAGGTCAGCGGTTCGATCCCGCTATGCTCCACCATTGAACCACTCACATCTTGCATAAAGCTACTTTAGTAGCACAACCGTTTCTTTCTCTTTGCTACAATAAACAAAAAAAGAAAGGGATAATTATGTCTTTAATAATGCTTATAGTTATGAACTTAGCCGTTATGGGCTCACTTTATTTAGCACTTTTTATACTAAGCACATTCTTTGGTATCCATATAGACTCACAAAGTATGGGCGGGTTGTTTATGATGGCTGCATTTTTTGGTTTTGGAGGGAGTTTTCTCTCTTTATTTCTCTCCAAATGGATGGCTGTTCGGGGGATGGGTGTGCATATCATCGAACAGCCAAGAGATGAGTTTGAAAGATGGCTCATCGCCACGGTAGAGAAACAATCACGCGCTGCAGGTATCGGTATGCCAGAAGTTGGTATCTTTGACGCTGCGCCCAACGCTTTTGCAACAGGCTGGGACAAAAACAACGCATTGGTAGCGGTGAGCAGCGGACTGGTGCAGATGATGAGCCGTGATGAGATCGAGGGTGTACTCGCCCATGAGATCTCTCATATAAAAAACGGAGATATGGTTACTATGACACTGATGCAAGGAGTACTCAATACTTTCGTTATTTTTATATCCCGTATCCTTGCAAGTATGCTGGCAAAAGATAGAAACGGCTCTACAAACCAGATGATGTATTTTGGTATAAGTTTCGCACTTGAGATGGTTTTTAGTCTCTTTGCAACAGCCATTTTGATGTGGTACAGCAGACACAGAGAGTTTAAGGCTGATGAGGGTGCAGTTACACTTAGCGGAGCAAACGGCATCTACTATGCGCTTGCAAAACTCGGCAAAGTTCCAAAAGAACAACTCGCTCTTAATGATGACTACAGAGCATTTGGAATTGTCGGATTTTTGGGAAGTTTCTTTGCTTCACATCCACCTATTGAAGCAAGATTACGACACATCAAAGAGTTTGCAAAAGCCTAAACTACCCAAGAGCACTCAAAGTCGGCGCAAACGCTTTGGTGCTCACCTGAACACCTTGCCCGACAATGAAGCTTTGTGCTTCATGCCCATCTAAAACTACCTCAACGATCTGCTGACCGATCGCAACAACGGCAACATAGATCACATCAGCCTTGTATATCTCCAGTATCTCCCCTTGTAAAGAGAACTTTTGGCTTCCTTTTGTTTTGAGTAAAACATCTTTGGGACTACCGTCTTGTATCATTTTCCCATCTTCTAAAACCACGACACGCTGCGCGAGTTTATAGATTTCGCTGGGATCGTGAGTGACAAAGAGAGTTGTTGTTGCAAACTCTTTGTGAAGCCTCAAAATATCATGCTGTAATTTGAGTCTCATCGACGGATCCAGTGCTGAAAACGGCTCATCCATCAGCAAAAGTTTCGGTCGTTTCATCAAAGCACGACACAAAGAGACCCGCTGCTTCTGACCACCGCTGAGTCTTGCGGGAAGCCTTTGTGCCATACTTGAAAGCTCTGTGAGCTCCAAGAGGTGTCTGGCAAGCTCTTTATCTTGAGCGACATAAAGGAGGTTTTGCTCTACGCTCATGTTTTCAAAAAGTGCATAATCTTGGAAGACAAAACCTATTTGGCGTTTTTGTACTGCCAGAGTATGGTGCCCATCAAGCCAGCGTTTGCCAAAAACACTGATGGTTCCCTTGGCACTCTCAAGCCCTGCAAGCACACGTAAAAGTGTTGTTTTTCCACTTCCGCTTTTACCGCTTATTGCTACAAACTCTTGCTCCTGTATCTGCAGATTTATGCTCAGTTGCATATCTTTGGAGCTGCCCTGGAGTGTTTTTTCTATGTTGATATCTATCATCACATCACCCCTATTCTCTTGTTGTAGCGCTGATTAAATATATACACCCCAAGCAATACGCTAAAACTAAGCACCAACATGATCGCACTGTAGATATGCGCCATAGAATAATCCATAATCTCCACCATCTCATAGATGGCAACCGAAGCGACTTTTGTCTCACCCGGGATACTTCCACCCACCATAAGCACCACTCCAAACTCACCCACCGTATGGGCAAATGTAACAATAACCGCTGTTAAAAGTGCCGGTTTGATATTTGGAAGTGCTACCTTTAAAAGTGTCTGCAGCTTACTTTTTCCTGCGATATAGGAAGCTTCGAGCATATTTTTAGATAAGGATTCAAAACCACTTTGAAGTGGCTGTACCATAAAAGGAAAGGAGTAAAAACAGCTTCCAATAACCAAACCGGTAAAATTAAACACAAGCTTCACACCAAAGGTCTGCTCAAAAAAGGCACCTACCGGGGAGTTATAAGAGAGTGTATAGAGTATATAAAAACCTATAACGGATGGGGGAAGCACGATAGGCAGCGAGACTATTGCTTCTATAAAAGGCTTACAGCGGCATTTGGTTTGTGAGAGCCACCAACTCACAGGCAAAGCGATCAAAAACAGTATAAGCGTTACAACAGCAGCAAGTTTAAAAGAGAGAATAAACGGCTCTAAATCCAATCCACCCACAACTACCCCTTTGCCTTAACTTCCAAGATAGAAAGCTCACTTGATTTGATCAGTGCCACAACCTCATCACCCCTCTTAAGACCCATCTTTACAGCAGAGCTTTTAGTGACAATGCTCTCTAGCCTGAACTCACCAAAGAGCAATTTCACACTCCACAGTAATGAACCCTCTTCAAAAGAGTCTATACGGCATTGAAGTTGATTTGAGATACTCAAAATACCATGCAAGTTTTTTACCAGTGCAATACTGGAGGCTTTCACTCCAAGGAGAACTTCTGAGCCAACTTCTATGGGGGTATTTAGCCCTAGCGACATCATGCGAAGCTCCACATCCAAAGTAACAAAAGAGACGATGCTTACCCCATCGATACTCTCGATCTTACTGACCTTGGCTTCTAAAGTGTTCATGATACGATATACCCATACTTCTGAAAAACAGCTTGTGCTCTTTTACTTACGATAAAATCATAAAATGCCTGGTACTCTTGTGTATTGTTGGCATTTTTTAAAAGGACTATCCCCTGCTTGATGGGAGTATAAAGTTTTGGATCTATAACACTCCAGTGCTCACCCTCTTTATAGCGTGCCATTTTTGAGCTGTAAAGCGAAGATTTTGCGACGATCCCTATATCAGCCGCGGTAACAGTATAGGAGATGGTTTGTGAGATAGACTCTCCGTAAATAAATTTTGATTGCACCTTTGTAAGTATATGCGCATTTTTTAAAGCCTCAAACGCTGCTTTTCCATAAGGAGCTGTTTTGGGATTGCCTATGGCTATACGCTTGACATCTTTTTGCTCAAGCAAAGCCAAACCTTTTGAGAAGTCATACTCTTTGACGCTAAAAAGTGCCAAAGAGCCTTTGGCATAAACCCGTGGCTGTGTGGTGGCTATTTTTTTCTTATAAAGTCTCTTAGGATAGAGCATATTTGCAGACATAAACAAACCATAAGGTGCTCCATGTATTATTTGTGCAGTAAGTTTTCCGCTGCTTCCAAGCGTAACGTTCACTTTTATATCCGGATATATTTTGCCAAACTCTGCTTTGAGCTCCTCTATAGCATAGCTCACATTGGCAGCCACGGCGATATTTATACTCCCTGCAAAAACATTCAGTACCAAAAAACTCAGAAGTATAAAAGATTTTTTCATCACATCCTCTAAAACATATAGTTAAATTCTAAACGACCATCAAGCCCATCGGCATCTGCTGCCTCTGTATCTTGATATCCGAGTCGCAGTTTGTACTGCAGTTGAGGCAAAGGGTTTTGAACAAGCCCGACATAGTAGTAGTTCTCATCAAAGTAGCCTTTTGACTCATCCGCATCGGTATGTAAAACAGATGTTTGAATAAAAACATTTTTATACACTCCCGTATTGTTTGCGTTTTTTACAAGTTCTATGCGGTAACTCTTGGTGTTTGCCTGCCAGTTATAGCGCGCCATGGAACGGGTGTATCCAGAAGTTGGAAAACCTCGCCAGGGTGTTATAAGATCTGCCTCATCCATCACCTGAGTATACGCTATGTTGAGCTTATAGTTTTGCATCAGCATCACCAGTCGTGCCGCTATCATCTGAGAATCAAGCGAATAAGGATCCTCATAAGCTGCTAAATTTGCAACACTTACATTATAGGCAGCCCCTCCAATCTCCCCCGCTTTATCATCGATCTGTTTGATATAACGAAACCCGGGAGTGATGGAGAAAGTTTTGAACTTCAAAGTATAGTTCAGCTCTCCCATCACTTCGCTTAGAAGCTCAGGCACATAGTAAAATGAGAGATCTAAGCGAAGATTTTTTATGGAAGTATTCGTGATATCTCCCGTTATAAGCGGTGCTTGTGTAGAAACTCCTGCAGCTTTGAGTGCCGTATAGGTGAGCCCTTTGTGCATAGCAGAATCATCGTTTTGGCTCCATTGAGGGTTGTTGCTCGAGGTGGCATTTGCATCACCATATACCAAAACAGAATGTGCTTGTGTATGATCACGCAGTTTTTGTTTTGCCAAATATGCAAGCGAAAAGGTGGTGTCAGGATAGGAATGATTCTTTACAACAATACCGTCAAAAGTGTTAGGGATCATTTTTGTATCATTACTTTTTGTGTAAAAACCCTCCACGAGTTGACGACCGAGTGTGATGTTTGTACTCTCTAAGGCGTCATAAGCGATATACGCCTCTCCCAATACCGCCATATTTTTACTGCCGGTATTGGTATAATCAAATCTACTCAAAAGATCTTTTGCTTTTGAGAGTGTTTGCACAGGATAAGATGTGTTATCAAAAAAAGCACGAGAATAATAAAGCGCTCCACCAAAAGAGAGTCCCCTGAAGTTTGCACTTTTATACACCACGGAGCCCCCAAGTGCACTCACAATATAGTTTTTTTGATTTGTACTCTCTTGTTCCCAGTTATATATAAAAGTGTTGGAGCGTAAACGTCCAAAAAACTCCCCTTCCAAGAAGATATTTGAAAATCTATCGACACTTTTTTGTACCTCATACAGACGCTGAGAGTTCGCTTTGATAGCTTGCTTAGGTATCTCCTGTGCACTTAAAAGAGAGTTGATTACCACTACTGTACACACCACCACCAGGCTTTTATACTTCATTGACCATACCTAAGAAAATTTATAAAGCTTATTCTATCGTAATATCTAAAATTTTAGCAAAATTCTACTGTTTTGATTTTTTGTATCTTAACTTCTTGCATGAAAACTGAAAAAATAAAATTTACTTAAACACTCCTTATGCAACATATTTGAAATTATTTTAAAGTAAAATCACAATATTTATTTTAGCGTAGGGGATGTTAAATCATGTTCATTGTAACAAATCGAAAAATTTCCAAAAAAAAGGGTGGGTTCAGTATCTTTAAAAAGACGCCGAATCCAAAAGGTCCTAATGAACTGAGACTTCTAGAACTCGTAAGTGAAGGGGATAAAAAAAACTTTACACTCTTAAGTGACAAAATACCAAAAAAAAGAGTCAAAGAGCTCAGCGACAAATACAGTCTTAATCTAGATACAAAACAGACATGGCCCGTAAGTTTAGATGCCGCATGCCAAATTTTTGATCAGGCAAAAACACAAAAGAAACAGGTTCTTGTCTTTGTCCACGGCTATAACAACAATATGCAAGATATCATCACAACGGCAGAGAAGCTCGAGGCTGCCTACAATGTCGTTGTTGTGGTCTTTAGCTGGCCTGCAAACGGTGGAGGTTTTTTCTCGGGAACAGCTCAGTACATCGGTGACAAGAGTGATGCCAGAGTCTCAACAGGAGCTCTCAACCGTTTTCTTGAAAAACTGCACCAATACCACGCAATGCTTACAAATGCGGAAGTGGATGCACTGTGGGAAAAAGCAAAAGACACATATAAAGATAATTATGAACAAGCCAGAAGTGAGTATGCAAAACTGCAACAAAAACTGTGCAAGGTCAATATCTCTTTACTTTGCCACTCCATGGGTAACTATGTACTGAAATATGCAACCATTCCATCAGATACACAAATGAAAAAACCGATCTTTGACAATATATGTCTTGTTGCAGCAGATGTTAATAACAAAAATCATGCACAGTGGGTTGAGAAGATAGAAGCGCGCTCAAGCGTTTATATTGTCATCAATCAAAATGATTCTGCTTTAAAATGGTCAAGGGTCAAACCGGGTAAAGCACAGCTTGCAAGACTTGGTCACTATCTCAAATCTTTAAATGCGAAGAATGCTACCTATATCAATGTTACAGATGCAAAATATGTTGATGATGAGCACTCCTACTTCAAAGATGAACCGATAGCAAAAAACCTTCAGCTGAAAAAAGTGTTCGCAGATATGTTCGAAGGGAAAAAAGCAGAAGAGAAACTAAAGTACAAAGCAGATATCAATGCTTATGTACTTTCATAATTTAAAATAATTACAAAAGGGGTAGTAATGTCAAAAAATATTATAGCACTTTCATGTGCAGGGATTCTTTTTTTATTCAGTGGCTGTCAATGGGCAGATGTTTGTGATCATAACACAACGACAACATCTTCTTCAACCGTAGAAGAGATTTTTGTTGATCTGGAGTTACGATCACTTATAGACGCTCACAATCTTACAGGTGATCCATCCACCGGAATAGATATACCATCTATCAATTCACCAAAAGCTCAACTTGGTATGCAACTGTTTTACAGCAAAGCACTGGGGGTAGAGAAAGACTCCGCCTGTGTTTCTTGTCATCACCCTGCCCTTGCAGGTGGTGATGCACTCTCCTTATCCATAGGGGTAGAGGCTCTTGACCCTGATCTTTTAGGTGTCGGTCGTATCCATGACCCCTCAGCGCCACATTATAACAACGGTTATGCACTTGTACCGAGAAATGCACCGACAACATTTAATGTTGCCCTTTGGAAAAGAGCACTGGCTTGGGATGGACGCATCGAGAATGTTCTTGATGGCAACAAAGTCGGCATACGTACACCGGACACCCCTTTTGGCATCATTGATGAAAATGCAGGTGCCAATCTCGCTGCCGCACAGGTTCGCTTCCCAGTTTTTTCCGATGTTGAGATGAAAGGGTTCGACTACAATGCAAGTGCTACAAGAGATGATGTACGCCAACACCTTCAAGAACGCTTGAGTGATCCGAGTGCAAATGACTATATAGATAACGAATGGCAAAAATTTTTTACTCCCGTCTATGGTGAAAACTCTGTTACTTTTGACAACATCGCCGATGCAATCGGTGAGTATGAAAACTCTCAACTTTTCATAGACAACCCTTGGAAAAAATATGTCGAAGGTAACATAACGGCACTTTCAGCATCTGCAAAAAGGGGAGCAAAACTTTTTTTCAACTCCTACCAGGATGGTGGTTTTAGTTGTGTTACCTGCCACAGCGGTGACTTCTTTACAGATGAAAGTTATCATGTGATGGCTGTACCGCAGGTTGGTCTGGGTAAAGATGAAAACGAAGAGGATTTCGGACGCTACAGAGAGACCGGTGATATGAAATACGCATTTAGAACACCTAACCTTATGAATGTCGCCCTTACCGGTCCATGGGGTCATGATGGAGCATATACGACACTAGAAGCTATGGTAAGACATATGATAAATCCGGATAAATCTGTGATAGAGTATGACTTTTCACAACTTGATGCAAATGTAAAAACAACCAATACTCTGGCAAACACGGCAAAAGCACTTGCACAACTTCAAGCAAACAGAGCCTTTGGTATCTCCCCACACCAGCCACAAGAAGCCACTGACGAAGAGGTCAATGACCTTGTAGAATTTCTTAAAAGTTTAACTGATCCTTGTATAACCGACAAAGAATGTATAGGGCAATGGATACCTGCTAATGGTCATGGTCCCGATTGTTTACAGCTTAATGCTGTTGATGCAAACGGCAATCTTTTATAACAGCCAAAAAGAGTTCTACTCTTTTTGGTCTCCTCGGCTGCACATCATAGGTTAGTTTTACTTCGCTATAATTCATCTACTATTTTCACACATGGGTATATACTTGATTACAAAAATAAAAAAATACGCAACAACAAACACACTCGTTATAGTAGGTATTGTACTCGGCGCACTTTTTGGAAGTTTCTTTCCTGAGATCGCACTCAAACAAAAGGTGATCGGAGAGGCTTTTGTCGCCTTTTTAAAAATGCTGGTAGTTCCTCTTGTTTTTGCAAGTATCTACATAGCCATTTTAGGTTTGGGATCACTTGAGCACCTGAAAAAAATTGGACTCAAGACTATAGGGCTTTACCTTTTAACCACCGCACTTGCCGTTATCTTGGCAATTGTTGTTATGAACATTGTCGGTATCGGAGAGAGAGTCAGCGGCGAAGGGCTTGAGTATGCAAAAGCAAGTACCATAGCACCGTTTTCATTTGAAGCAATGATACTGAGCTTTATACCTACCAATATATTTTCCTCTTTAAGTGATGGTGCCATGATGCAGATCATCGTCTTTGCCATACTCTTTGGTGTGGCGTCACTCTTTTTAAAGCCAAGTGAACAAGAACCGATGGTAAAGTTCTTTAGTGCGGTTTCAGAAGCGATGCTAAAAATGGCCGAATGGGTAATAATGCTCACACCCATAGGTGTGTTCTCACTTATCTCTTATGTTATAGCAGAACAGGGGATCGGTGTGGTTCTTGGACTTTGGAAATATGTCCTTGTGGTGGTTGGTGTTATCATTTTACACGGGCTTGTTACACTTCCAAGCGTTCTTGCATTTTTTGGAAAAGTCAACCCATACAGATATCTCTCCGATGTAAGAGAAGCCCCTATCATGGCATTTTCCACTGCATCTTCAGCCGCAACACTGCCGGTTTCTATGCGTGTTACAGAAGAGATGGGAGGTGTAAATAAGAAAACCGCTTCTTTTGTACTGCCTCTTGGTGCCACTGTTTCGATGGATGGAACCGCTGCATATCTTACGGTAGCAGTTCTTTATATCGCCAATATGGCGGGTGTCACACTGAGTTTTGCAGATCAGCTTCTTTTGGGGATCACTGTAGTTGCTCTCAGTGTCGGCGTGGCAGCACTTCCAAGTGCATCATTGGTTATGATGGTGGTTATCCTAAATCAGCTCGGACTTCCGGTAGAGTATATGGCACTCATTGTTGCGGTTGATCGTATTTTGGATATGTGCCGTACCTCTTTAAATGTTACTTCTGATCTTGTTGTCACCAAGATAGTCGATCAGTTTGAAAGACGCAGCACTGAATAACGCACACTTTACCTATCTCATCATTCTTGCTATGCTTTTATGGGGTGGCGGTTGGAGTGCACTCAAAATACTCACCATAGATATGCCGATGGATGTGATCATCTTCTGGCGTTTTTTTATTATGGCGCTTTCGTTTTTACCTATTTTGTTTTTAGTAAAAGAGCCCATCTGTATCAACCGCTCAAACCTCAGATATATTGCGGGAAGTTCAGTGCTTAACATCGCGTTTATGATTTTCTCATTTTTAGGTGTAAAGTATGGTTTGGCAGGTTCTGGAGGGGTGATCATCACAACACTCTCCCCCGTGATGACTTTTTTGCTTGTAGCACTTATCTTTAAAAATAAACTTCGTCCACAACAATATTTTGGACTCTTTTTAGGTATAGTAGGCGGCTTTATTATGCTTGAGTTGAACCATTTGGAACTTTTTATGAACGGCTCAAACATATACTTTTTACTCTGCGCTATCATTTGGGCGGGGGTAACCATACTTTCTCAATATTCCCATAAACATATACACCCTATCCACTACAGCTTTTTTATCTCTGTGGCAGCAACCTTTGCGGCTTTTACCTACACCTTTGTGATGCAGAGTGATCTTAGTATCGTTTTTGATCAGGGAGTTGTTTTTTGGATTGCTATGATCTATCTTGCAGTACTTGGGCAAAGTGTGGCAACAACCATCTTTTTCATAGCTTCTGGAAAACTTGGAAGTGAAAAAACAAGCTCTTTTATGTTCCTTGTTCCCCTTTTTGCTCTTTTGACAGCTTTCTTAGTTTTAGATGAACCTGTAGAGTTGCATATTCTTTTAGGTGGTGCTATTAGTTTAGTTGCAGTATTATTTATAAACAAAAAAAATCTCTTTAAAAAGATATAATTATTAGTAGTATTTGCTATAATAGATTATAATTATCATAAAAAAGGCTTATAGATGAAAAAAGTACTTATTCTCGGTGGTGGCTTTGCCGGTATAGAAACAGCCATTTACTTGAAAAAACTCCATTACAGCGTTACTTTAGTGAGTGATAGAGACTATTTTTATATCTACCCCACATCTATTTGGATCCCCACAGGTGAAAGTTCTTTTGAAGATGTCTGCATAGATCTGCAAGAGCTCAAAGAGGCGCATGGTTTTAAGCTTATTGTTGAAGAGGTCGCTAGTATCAATGCCAAAGAAAACCGTGTAACACTCTCCAACGAGCAGGTTCTTTCAGACTATGACTACCTTGTTGTAGCAATGGGTGCTTCAAAAATGAAACACAAAGGCATTGAGAACACCCTCTCTATTTGCGGTACTCCCACAATATCATTAGAGATCAAAGAGAAGCTCGATGCGCTTATGGAAAAAGGAAGTGGGAAGATCTGTTTTGGCTTTGGAGGCAATCCAAAAGACAACTCAGCCGTTCGTGGAGGGCCGGCGTTTGAGCTTTTGTTTAATGTCCATAATCTTTTAAAGAAAAAAGGGATTCGCAACAACTTTGAGCTTACTTTTTTTGCTCCAATGGCACAACCCGGTAAACGCATGGGTGAAAAAGCACTCAAGATGATGGATACCTTTTTTAACAAACTCGATATCAAACAGCACTTTGGAAAAAAGATCACATCTTTTGAGCAAAACGGTATTGTTTTTGAGGATGATACTCTTCTGGAGTCCGATTTTACCATGTTCATACCCGCAGGAGCCGGACATGAAGTGATACTCGAATCGGATCTTCCAAAAAACGAAGCCGGATTTATCCGCATAGATGACTACTGCAATGTTGTATTTGAAGATGAAACAATGCCTACAAACATCTATGCAGTCGGTGATGTTGCAGCACTTGAGGGTGCTTCATGGAAAGCAAAACAGGGGCATGTTGCTGAAGTGATGGCAAGAAACACCGCACATAATATCGCACAAAAAGATACAAACGGACGTGACTTTAAGGGGTACCAAGAACATCTCAATATTTTATGTGTGATGGACAGTGGAGATGGTGCCTCATTTGTATACAGAGACAGCCAAAGAGCTTTTATGATCCCTATGCCACTTTTTGGGCACTGGCTTAAAAAAGGGTGGGGAAGCTACTGCAGATACTCTAAACTTGGAAAAATTCCGAGAATTCCGGGGATGTAATTTTTTACTCCCTAGACTCTCTCTTTTTGTTTTCTTTTAAGCTTCATTTTTCTTTTTGCAAGCTCACGCATATCATCTGTGGTGTCACTCTCATCAACGATCTCAACGCCTAAGATGGTCTCAACACAATCTTCCAAAGTTATGATACCTTCTGTTTGATCATAATTATCCATAACCAAAAACATATGCTCTTTTTTTGATATAAACAGATCAAGTGCTTTACTTACCGGTACATTTTCATTGATTGAAAACATATCTTTTTTAATGGAGCCTACACTCACACTGTCATCAAGCAGAGCTTGTCTAAAGATCTTCTTTGTAAGTACGATCCCCGTAACCTCTTCGATGGAGCCGTTATAAACAGGAATACGGGAAAATTTAAAGATCGATTCCTCTTTTTCAATAATCTCTTTAATGCTCATAGTCTCATCAAGGGCAAAAACAACACTTCTGGGAGTAAGAACCTCTCCTACTTTAATATTGTCAAGATTGAGGATGTTTTCTATAACATCTGATTCCTTCTCATCTATCACACCCTCATCCTCACTCAGAAGCATACTCTCTAAAAGCTCCTCTTTGGTAAGTGAATGTGCATCCTCATTTCCTTTTGATATCTTGTTGGTTACAAACAAGGTGGTTAAAATAATCGGATATGTCAACCAGATGAAGATTCTAATGATCTGAGCCGAGATCGGTGCCAACTGCTTCCAGTAAATAGCACCGATAGTCTTTGGAATGATCTCAGATAAAAAAAGTATGGCAAACGTAAGCACAATGGAAACATACACAACAGCATCATTACCAAAAATCTTGGAAGCTTGTGCTCCAACTGCTGCAGCACCGAGTGTGTTTGCTATTGTGTTTAAAATTAAAATCGAAGCGATTGATTTGTTTATATTGAGTTTATGCAGCTTTAAAAGCTTTCCAATATTAGGTCGCTCTTTTTCAAGAACTGAGACATAAGACATATTTACCGAGAGTAAAACAGACTCCAATATGGAACACAAGAATGACACACTCACCGACAATACAAAAAATAGAATTAATAAATCCATTTAATTTTCATTACCCTTTATAATAATATATATGTTGCAAGACCTAAGAAACTAAAAAAGCCCACAACATCTGTAACTGTTGTTAAAATAACCGTACTTCCAATTGCTGGATCAATATCCATCTTTTTTAAAAAAAGAGGGATGGTAGCACCAAAAAAACCCGCCATAAAAAGGTTGATCACCATACTAAGAGCAATAACCACTCCAAGCATCCAGGTATCAAACCATATGGAAGCAATAATCCCCATTATTATAGCGAAGAAGAATCCGTTGAGCAACGAAATAGCAACCTCTTTTTTTATGATCCTCATCGCATCACCCTGAGAGATATCACCAAGAGCCAACTGCCTTACAACAACAGTAAGCGTTTGGGTTCCGGCGTTGCCTCCCATAGAAGCAACGATAGGCATCAAAACAGCAAGTGCCACCATACTTTGCAATGTATCTGAAAACAGACCGATAACCAAAGAAGCAACTATAGCCGTTAAAAGATTAAGACTTAGCCATGTAGCCCTTTTCTTACCCGCTTTGACAACCTCCTCATCATCTTCAGCTTCATCATCAACACCCGCAAGGTTATACATCTGCTCTGTTGCATGTTCATTGATAATATCATAGATATCATCAGAGGTGATACGACCGACTAAGATACCATCAGCATTGACTATAGGCATTACCGAGAGATCATACTCTTCAAAATAGTGCACAACCTCTTTGATATCTTCCCTGTCATGAGCTACCTTTGGTTCAAAACTCTCCTCCGCACTCTCAATATTCTCTTGAAGCGTTTTTGAAAAATCAAAGATCAGAAGGTCATCAAGCCCAATCGTATAGAGTAATTTTTTGTTCTTATCCGTAATAAAAAGGTTTTGAACATTTTCGATCTCTTTGGCTCTTCTGAGTCTTGCAAAGCGTTTTATGACATCTTGTACAACTTCATCAAGTTCGGCCGTAAAGACCTCAAGCTGCATATGTGCACCGGCTTCATTTTCTTCATAATTTTGAAGCCTGGTGATCTCCTCCTGATCATCTTCATCAAGAGTATTAAAAACCTTGGATGCCACATGCTCATCTATCTCTTCTAGTCCCTGCATAAACTCAGCTTGATCATCAGATTCAAGTTCTGTTACTGCATGAGAGAGTTCATCGATGCTTAAAGACTCCACCACATCATCAAAAAAACGATCAGGAAGCGCAAGTGCAACATCCCCTACGATATCTTTTGGTATTTTTTTAATAGCTTCTGCAAAATCCCTGTCATCAAGCTGTTTTAAAATTTTTGCTATATCCGATGGGTGCATCTCGCTGGTTTCATGTGCATCTAAATATTGATCTAGTTTGTTCATTATATACTTTAATATAGATTTGTTACATAGAATTATACCTAAGCATATCTACTAAACGGTTACGAATTTTTTTGAAAAGATTTTTTTAGTTTATTTTGATGTATCAAATTTTGTAAGATCGTTATGCTTAATCACATCAGAGAGCTTCTCAACATACTCTTCACCTGTTTCAGAATACTTATCAAGTTTTTTAACAATTTCATAGACATTGTCTGTTTTACTTCGTACATCTCTGAACTCTTTGTAAGCTCTCCCTTTTGCCATAAGCTTGTAATACTCTTTTACAGAATCTTCTATACTGTCAAATTTTCTGAGCCAAATGGTTTTATTGCCCGCTCTTTGTTGTGAGGCGGCAATCCTGTCTTCATTTTTACTCACACTCCACATCCCAAAGATATTATTGGCTTCTTTAAAAAACCGGGAAGTTCCCCAGCCACTCTCGATGGCTGCTTGCGCTAAAGCTATACTCTTTGGGTGTGGCTTGAGCGCTGCTAAAAGTTCTTCATCTGTTGTAACGTTATAGTATTTTTTTAATTTTTTAATTTTTTGAGGGTTTGAACCGTATTTAATATCATTACGTACCGCTCTGTATTCTTTCATAAGTTCTGAGTAGGCTCTATGCACGGCTGGGATCAATAACGTATAGAATTTTTTTTTCTTTTCACTGACACTCATCTGCTTTGGAAGTGTGTTATTTGCCTCCTGTGCAAAAACACTTAAGCATAAACAGATAACTAAAATAATAAATCTCATATACTCTCCACATAATAAATAGAATCGAATTATATCATTTCTTCTAAAATAACAACAAACAATGGTTTTTTTTATGAATATAAACTCATATAATTTTAAATTAAGCCAATACATTTTACAATGTCCCATCTTAACACAAAAGGCAAAAAAATGAAAAAAATTTTAGTAAGTTTAGCAGCGGTAGTTGCACTTAGTAGTTCAGCTATGGCTGGTGTAAACTCTCAAACAGGTTGTGGACTTGGTTCAATGATCATCAAGGATGATTCTTCAGCTATTTTACTAGCACTGCAAGCTACAACAAACGGTACTTCCGGTAACCAAACTTTCGGTATCACTTCTGGAACTCTTGGATGTAAAAAAACTAAACTTGTTATGAATGAAAGAGCTGAAGAGTTTGTTGCTTCAAATATGGACCAACTTGCTAAAGAGATCGCTCTTGGTTATGGTGAATCTATCGATACACTTGCTGAGCTTTTAAAAGTGGAGGACAAAGCTACTTTCTCTGCTTCACTTCAAGCTAACTATAACAGCATCTACACAAGCCAAAATGTAAAAATGGCTGACGTACTTGACAATATCTCAACTACATCACTGTAATGCAGCTTACAACTAAACGGGTTCTTCCCGTTTAGTTAACACTCAACACTCCCATACTAGGATACTTTCATCTTATTCAAATCTATTATAATGTTTATTTTTTCTATCTGTTTTGTACACGCTTCTTCGCAAGAGTATATAGAAAAAGCGGATAAGCTTAAGCTCTCACAAGAGAGATACTGGCAACTGCTTTTACATATGAAAGATGGCACAAGTGAAATTGATGATGCCAGATTTTTCTTTGCAAGCAATGGTAAAAACGATGCAAAAAGTGAACTTCATGCAACTATAGAAGCGATTATAAATGAAACTCGTTTTGATGATAATGCCAGTGCCTGTAAATTTCCGGCAAGAACTGCATGGCTCACAGAAGAGTTGAATATCACTGATCTGCCTGAGGTCACATGCAGCGAATATGAAGAGACCCTAAAAAAGCTGGATCCAAAATCAGCTACACTTGTCTTTCCCTCTGCACACATAAATTCGCCGGCTTCCATGTTCGGGCATACTTTTTTAAGGATTAACTCCTCGTACGAGTCAAGACTTCTCTCTTATGCCATTAACTATGCAGCTGATGCAAATCCTGATGATACCAATGCCGTTATATTTGCCATTAAAGGTCTTTTTGGTGGATACTATGGAAAATACTCTCTGCTTCCGTATTATGAAAAGCTCAAAGAGTATAGAGATACCGAACAACGAGATATCTGGGAGTATGACCTTGATCTCAGCGAAACAGAAGTACTCAAGATGGTGAGGCATATCTGGGAGCTTAACGGCACACATTCTGATTATTATTTTTTTACGGAAAACTGCTCGTACAATATGCTTTGGCTCATTGAACTTGCCCGACCGAGTATCCACTTACGAGAGTATTTTCACTACGATGTAATACCCCTCGAAACTGTGCATGCTGCAAAACTTGAACATATCATAGAAAAAGATCACTACAGACCCTCGAAAAGAACCATACTTCTCAAATATGAAGATCTTATACAAGAGAAATATATTCATATGCCAAAAGATCTACTTACTTCTAAAGTGACACTGCAAGATTTTTTAGATAATACAGCGATAGATATACAACAAAAAAGGTATATCCTGGAAGCTTCCATTGAATACCTAGAGTACTCTTTTAGTAAAAATACAATGGATAAAAAAAAGTACTTAAAGCTTTTTCACAATCTCTCTAAAGAGAGAGCTTCGCTTGGCAAAGGGGAGAAGCTTCATATAAAAGTGCCCCCAAACCCCATAGAGAGTCACAGAGCCGTTCGTCTTACTCTAGGCGGCGGAGTGAGAGAAGATACAGGAAGTATGTTTTTGGGTATTCGCCCTGCCTATCATGATATCGAAGACAGCAGTTACGGATTTTTAAGAGGAACACAAATAGAGTTTTTAGATTTTCTAGCCTCCTACACAGACAACTCCTTGGAAGTTGAAAATCTGAGCATCATCTCTATAGTCTCTCTGGCTCAAAGAACAGAATTTTTTGATTCTTTATCTTGGAGAACAAAATTTGGATGGGATAAAAACTACCTTGATAACGATACGAACTTTATTGGAAGTGTTGGAGTGGGTTATAGTTGGGGAAATGAATTTGCCTATATATACATGATGGCAGATCCTCTGTTTTACCACTCCAAAGATGGTTTTGTCTCAGCGCTGGGTGCGAGTGCCGGTGTGGTTATTGACAAATACTCTTTTATGAACACAAACCTAGAAGCCACACGCAGATTTTATGATGATGGAAGCAAACAGACTTTGATCCATGCTTCACAAAACTTTAGAACTTCTCAAAATACGCAACTCTCGTTTAAATATGATTTTAAAGGAAGAAAACATTTAGGATTAGGCAGCAAAGAGGAGAGCTACCAGGCAGTACTGCACTACTATTTTTAAAACCTACACCGTTGTACAACTTACATCAACTCAAATATATAACCCTCTTTGATTTTTTTCATAGTGTACCTATAATACCCGTCAAGCTCAACTACCACTCTGTAGTAGTTTGAGTGATTCCCCACTCTTATCTGAGTAAATATATTTTTTGGAAGATCTTTTACATAACTTTTAAAGCTGGCATCTCTTTGGAAATCTATAACAATCCTATGTGGCTGTACAAGCAAAAAATTCCTAAGCATTGTATCGTTCGTTATTATTTTCAAAGTTTTAGCATTTGTGAAAAATGTAGCAAACTTTACAGAAGCTACCTTTTTAAAAACCTGTTTCTTTTTGGCTCTGCTTTTTGTTTTTTGCTCGGTATAACTCTGAGAAATAAATATCGGCAGATGCCAATCGACAGCATTTTCAAGTTCTATACTTTTACTCTCGATGGAGCCATCAAGATTTTTATACTCTATAGTTACTTTTTTTAAAACTCTTGCTTGTGGAGGAAGAGCTATGGTAGCTCTTTTGAGTGCTTGGATATTTTGACTTTCGTTACTTGTAAAGGGGATATCTTTTTCACCTTTAGCCGGGAAAAAAGGATTTTCACGAGCTTCAAGAGTAAACAGAAAAAAAACTACAACAAGCAAAACCTTAATCAAAATTACTCCTAAAGTTATTTATAGGTATTATATCAAAATATAAAAAGATCTTAGAAGTTTACTCGGCAGAGATCTCTTTTAACTCAAAGTACTCTCTTTGAAGCTCGGCATTTTCGTTTTTTAACCGATACACTTCACTTTGCAGATAGTCTTCATAATCTTGCAGACCAAACAATACCTCTAAAGAGGAGGTTCCATAAAGCAAAACCCCCAAGTAGATACCTAGGGCTAAAACAATGAGCAATAAAGAAAAAAACTTACCAAGAGAAAGTCCTAAGTATTTTTGCGTAATACTTTGACCCTCGTCTATCTCTTCGTAGAGTTCCTCTTTATTCATTACTCTTTATGCCAAACAGACTAGTTAAAAAGAGCAGAACCTAAGTACTCACCATACACAACTTCATTCTCAATCTCTAAAAGGCGGTTATATTTGGCAGTTCTCTCACCACGTGCAGTTGAACCTGTTTTGATCTGTCCACAGTTCAGTGCTACTGCAAAATCAGCAATAAAAGCATCTTCACTTTCACCTGAACGGTGACTCATAACACAGGTGTAACCATTTCTTTGCGCAAGGCGTACAGTAAGCATCGTTTCACTGACAGAACCGATTTGATTTGGTTTGATCAAAATCGAATTTGCAATCCCTTTTTGGATCCCTTCATTTAAAATATTTACATTGGTAACAAAGAGATCATCACCAACGATCTGAATCTTATCACCAAGCTTTTCAGTCATCAGTTTAAAGCCATCCCAATCATCTTCACTCAAACCATCTTCGATAGAAACGATCGGATATTTTGCGCATAGATCTGCATAATACTCAACAAGCTCTGCAGAAGTTACAGTGCGGTTTTCAGAATCAAGTCTGTATCCACCCTCACACACCAATTCAGAAGCAGCAACATCTAACGCGATCGCTATCTGCTCACCCGCCTTATAGCCGGCTTTCTCAATAGCTTCCATGATGATCTGAATAGGCTCTTCGTTTGAGCTAAGATCCGGTGCAAAACCACCCTCATCACCAAGTGCGGTATTGTGGTTTTTTGCTTTTAAAATAGCTTTTAGGTTGTGATACACCTCTGCAGAAGCTCTTAGTGATTCTGAAAAATCTTCAAAACCGATCGGCATAATCATATACTCTTGAAAATCCACAGAATTATCGGCATGACTTCCACCATTGATAATATTAAGCATAGGAGTAGGTATAGTCATGGCATTGGCTCCGCCAAGATAACGATAAAGAGGCATACCTAAACTTTTTGCAGCTGCACGAGCTACCGCCATGGAAACACCAAGGACTGCATTTGCACCCAAATTACCATAGTTTTGTGTTCCGTCAAGCTGCTTCATCTCAGCATCGATAACTGCCTGATTAAAAGGTGAGTGACCAATAAGAGCATCAGCGATCACCCCATTTACATTTTCCACTGCTTTAAGAACACCTTTGCCCATATATCTCTCACCGCCATCACGAAGTTCTAATGCTTCACGCTTCCCTGTACTGGCTCCAGAAGGTACGATAGCACTCTCTTTTGTACCATCACTTAACTCCACTGTTGCCTTAACTGTCGGGTTACCGCGAGAATCCATTACTTCAATTGCACTTACGTTATCTATAAACATTCATATACCACCTATAATTAATATTTGTTCTGCAGAATTATTGATCAGCCTCTGCAATTTCTGATGTATCCATGGTCATAAGAGAGCTCATGCCCATAGCTACTTTGATCTTTTCTTCTATCTCGTTTGCGAGTTCTTGTTCCTCTTTAAACTTTGCCTTGACATTTTCACGCCCTTGTCCAAGTTTTTTATCTTCATAGGAGAACCATGCACCTGCTTTATCGATGATATCAAGTTTAACACCATAATCAACGAGTTCCCCCTCTTTGGAGATACCTTCACCAAACATTATATCAAACTCTGCCTGACGAAACGGAGGGGCTACTTTGTTTTTAATCACTTTTGCTTTGACACGGTTACCGATTTGGCTCTCCCCTTGCTTAAGCGAAGCAATTCTTCTGACATCAATACGAACAGAAGCGTAGAACTTCAGCGCATTTCCGCCCGTTGTCGTCTCAGGTGAACCATACCCCATCATACCGATCTTCATACGGATCTGATTGATAAAAATAACCGTACAGTTCATTTTATGTAAAACACCCGTCAGTTTACGAAGTGCCTTAGACATCAAACGAGCTTGCACACCGACATTTTGATCACTCATCTCCCCTTCAATCTCAGACTTTGGAGTAAGTGCTGCAACAGAGTCGATAACAATAAGATCAACCGCTCCACTACGTGCTACCGTTTCAACGATATCAAGTGCTTGCTCACCATAATCAGGCTGGGAAACAAGAAGATTGTCTATATCAACACCCAGATTTTGTGCATACACAACATCAAGCGCATGTTCTGCATCGATAAAAGCACACACTCCACCTTTTTTTTGGCACTCTGCCGTTATCTGAAGTGCCAAGGTTGTTTTCCCTGAGCTCTCCGGTCCATATACCTCAATAACACGCCCTTGAGGGATACCGCCTATACCAAGGGCAAGATCAAGCCCCAAAGAACCTGTACTTATTGACTGGATAGGTTCAAACTCTTTATCACCCAGACGCATTAAAGCACCCTTACCAAATGCTTTATCTATCTGTTTGATCGCTAAGTCTAATGATTTTTGTTTGTTTGCGTCCATTTGTGGCTCACTTCTAGTAAATTTAGACTTATTATATGACAGTTTTATTTTTTAACATAAAAATATTTCATTTTGTCATATTTTTATTGTTCACATATTATTAAACAATTTAAGATGGAATTCTACCTTGATTTGGTTAAAAGAAAGTTTAGCAGGTCGTTTTTACTCTTAGGTTTACAAAAATAATACCCTTGCCCTGCAAAACAGTTGTTCTCTCGTAAAAACTTCTCTTGTATTTCGTTTTCAATCCCCTCTGCTACATTTATATAGCCCATACTTTTTGAAAGAGCCATGATCGCTTTTGTGATCGCTACATCATTTTTATCGCTTGGTACATTATCTATAAATGATTTATCGATTTTGAGCTCACTGATAGGGAAAAGTTTTAAATAGCTCAAAGAGGAGTGCCCTGTTCCAAAGTCATCAATAGAAATTTTAAAGCCATTCTCTTTGAGTTCATTTAACAACTTCATACCGTGGGTGATATTTTTCATAATATGGGTCTCGGTTATTTCAAGAATGATACTATGTGTTGGCACACCCGTCTCAGAAGCTATCTCCAATATGTCATCTATAAATCTGTTTTGGTAAAGCTGCACAGCCGATATATTGATACTGATATTTTCAAGAGTATGGCATACTTTTTGAAACTCTACAAAATCTAAACAAGCCTGCTTAAATACAAAAAATCCAAGCTCTAAAATATATCCGATATCTTCACATATCGGGATGAACTTATCAGGTCCTACATTGCCCAGTGAGCTGCTGTTCCAGCGAACGAGAGCCTCTAGACCTATAATATTTTTCGTTTGTAATGAGTACTGTGGTTGATACATCACATAAAACTCATCTGTGCCTATCGCCTCTTTTAGTGCCTGTTCAAGATCCAATCTTTTATGTGCTACGACTGAAAGCTCTTTTTTATAGTACTGATAGGTATTTTTCCCCTCATCTTTTGCTTTATACATAGCAATATCAGCATATTTAAAAAGCGTCGTTGCATTTTTTGCATCATCAGGGAAAACAGAAACACCTATACTGAGTGTTATATTTAAGAGGTGCTGCTTGGTCTGTATGGGGTTTTGAAAAACATCAAGAATTTTTTGACATACCTGGGCTATGAAGTAGTTTTCATGAAAATTTTCTATCACTACTACAAACTCATCACCGCCAAAACGTGATAATATATCCGACTCACGAAGTATATTTTTAATTCTCCTTGATGCTTCTACAAGAAGTTCATCCCCGACATCATGCCCCAAAGTATCATTGATATTTTTAAAACGATCCAGATCTATAAACAAAAGAGCAATTTTTGCCTGCTCTCTTGATGCTATCACAAGTCTTTTTTGCAAATAATTTTCAATATTGCTACGATTAGGCAAAGATGTCAGGGGATCATGATATGCCATATACTCCACTTCTCTTTTTGCTTCTATATAATCAGTGATATTTAACTTAATAGCCAGGTAATTTACCAGTTTTGCATTTTGAAAAACAGGAATGATAGAAGCCTTCTCATAAAACAAACTGCCATCTTTACGTTTGTTTATAAATTCACCTTCCCATTTATCCCCATCATCTAATGCTTTTTGCATCTTTTGATAAAATTCCGGGTTACTGGTACCGGATTTGAATATATTAGGATCACTTCCAAGTATCTCCTCTCGAGAGTATCCGGTCTCTTCAAGCACCTTATCATTAACATAGGTTATTTTTTTGTCAATATCGGTAATTACGATAGAGTTGTAACTGTTCTCAATCGCGGTTTTAAAACCCAAAAGTTCATCACGCATTGCAATAGAGCGGCGATTCATGAAGATCAGAAGAGATAAAATAATAACTGCGAAAATAAAGAAAAGTGTTACAATCGTTTTTTCAATGATTATATGTTCACTATATATATTGTCTAAATAATTTTGCAAATCATTTAAAGCACTCTCCAAAGAAGCTTTTTGCAACATTTTTTTAATCTTGCCAAAGGCTATAATATGTTGCATATCTATCTCGGTATGAACAATAAACATATCCAACTCAACATTATAATTTTTTGTCAAAGCCTCTTTTAAAAGTACTATATTGTCTTTAATTTCACTTGTTTCAATATTGCTGTTGATATAAAATTTACTGAGGTATAGAAATGTTTTGTTTACAATGCTTGCAGTTTTTTGATCTATTTTTTTTGAATCCAGAAGTACCATGTTTAGATCAAACAAATAGTGCATAGAGTGTAAAAGTTGCGAATTTTGGGATTTAAAATACTCTATGGAACGTAGTTTCATCTCATAGAGTTTTGTTGTCGTCCTTAAAAGCTGTTTGTATGCCTTTGAATCTGAGACATCTTCATACCTAACATTTAAAAACTCCAAGTTCGATTCAAATGTATTAACACTTTTATTGATCGTATCATAATTGATAAATGTTGCCTGACTAAGTAAAAAGTTATTGAAATTTTTGTTGAGTATTCTGAGTTGCATAACTGCATCGTGATACTCTATGTGCCTTTGAATATGCTGATCGACTCTCACCAGGTAAATAAACAAAGAGATCGTAAAAACTACAAATATGACAAGAAGCAGTGTTATGCTGTCGACTTTTTTTAACATCTAGTTATCTTTTTGCACTTGCAGGAAGCTCACCTGAGAGGGAGTGCAAAAATGCAACAATTTTATCAATCTCTTCCTGTGTGATCACCTGTCCGAGTTGATAGCGGGCCATAAACTTCACCACCTCATCAAGGCTCTCAAACCTGCCATCATGAAGGTAAGGTGCTGTTCTTGCAACATTTCTAAGAGAGGGTACTTTAAAATAGTACTTATCCTCCTCTTGATGTGTTACCTCATACCTTCCAAGTCTTTTTGAGCTTACATACTGCATCACTCCAAACTTATTATAAAGATTTCCTCCAACATTGATACCATGATGACAGGCGATACACCCCTTATCTTTAAAAAGCCTGTAACCCTCTTTTTGCTTTGGTGTTATGGCATTTTCATCACCACGCAGGTATTTGTCAAAAGGGGCATTGGGAGTAATAAGTGTTTTTTCATACTCTGCTATTGCATCTGCAATATTTTCTTTAGTGATGCCGTCTTGGTAAATTTTTTGAAATTTATCTTTATATGAAGTTTTCCGAAGTTTTTTTACAAGAGTATCAAATTTATTTGCCATCTCTACAGGGTTTGTAACCGGCCCTGCCACCTGATGCACAAGATTTTTTGCCCGTCCGTTCCAAAACTGTCTAAAATTAAAAACAGCATTGTAAACGGTAGGCGAATTGATATCACCCTCTTTTCCATCGACACCAAAAGAGAAGCGAAGACCATCGTCACCGCCATTATCCAAGTCATGACAGGTAGCACAAGAGACTGTATTGTCAACCGATAAAATCGTATCAAAAAAGAGCTCTTTTCCAAGCACTGCTTTTGCTTCATCCACCTCAATATGTTGCGGAATCGGTGTTATAGGTTCAGCATATAATAGATTTAAAAATAAAAAAACCAACAGAGCACTTCTCATACTATCCTTTGCCAAATTAAATGCAAATTGTGAACCAATTATGAACTAATCATCTATTAGTATACAACTTAGATCTTAAAAAATTTCTGACATTATATAGCTTTTAACCTTATTTAGCTAGAATAAAGTTTATAAATTTTAATTATATGGACGAAACTTGAAAAAAACTCTAATCGCTCACTCTCCTGATGCTGATGACATCTTTATGTACTATGCCATTAAATTTGGCTGGGTCGGTATGAAAGACACTATGTTTGACAACATTGCAAAAGATATTCAAACCCTGAATGAAGACGCACTAAAGGGTGTGTATGACATTGTAGCTATCAGTTTTGCTCTGTATCCGCACATAAAAGAGGAGTATGCACCACTGCGCACCGCTGTAAGTTTTGGAGAGGGGTATGGTCCCAAAGTGATCAAAAAAAAGGGGGTCAAGCTCAAACGCAATTTTAAAGTTGCACTCAGTGGTGAGCATACAACCAATGCCATGCTTTTTCGTATAGCCTATCCTGATGCAAGAATCACCTATATGAACTTTTTAGAGATAGAGCAGGCAGTACTTGATGGCGTTGTAGATGCGGGAGTGCTTATCCACGAGTCGATCCTAACCTATGCTCAGGAGCTCGAAGTGGAGCGCGAGATGTGGGATATCTGGCAGGAGTTGGCAGGGGATGAGCTTCCGCTTCCTCTTGGCGGTATGGCGATAAGGCGCTCAATCCCCCTCAACAAAGCCATAGAGTATGAAGCAACTCTCACAAAAGCTGTCAAAGTTGCACGTGCACACAAAGAAAAACTCTCTGAGATGCTTATAGAGAGAGATCTTGTACGCATAGATGCTCCTACGCTTGAGAAGTATCTGGAGCTCTATGCCAATGATGACTCTATAAGCCTCAGTGAGATACAGTACAAGGCGATAGATAAACTTTTTGAAATAGGCTACAAACACGGTTTTTACGATGCTCCCCTTAAGATACAAGACTATCTTATACCGACACACTACAAAGAGCTGAGAAACTCATAAGGCACAGATCATGGAAGCAAAACTTATTGCACTTGGAATTGAAACATTTAAAATAGCTTTGCTTTTGGCACTTCCGGGGCTTCTAACAGGTATGTTTGTAGGTCTTGCCGTAAGTATTTTTCAAGCAACTACCCAGATCAATGAGATGACACTTTCATTTATTCCAAAAATCATAGGTGTTGTTATTGTTATCATCTTAACGATGCCGTGGATGCTTAATGAGATGACCGATTTCTCTATCAATATTTTCAATATGATCCCCACCTTTATAGACTGATGCGTTACAAAACCGTTGACTTCTCAAAATACTCCTCCATAAAAATAGGTCCAACCTTGGAAGTTGCTGTTTTAGAACACAACTCACAAAAGCCAAATACACACTATCTCATTGGCTCATGCAACAATACTCTTATTGGGGACAACCCTCCTCCCCTGATAATGCTCTCAAAAGAGTATGATTATATACACATAGAAGATACCCTTTTAAAAATAGGAGGAGCGACACCATCTGGAAAGATCGCCTCCTTTTGTAAAAAAAACAATATAGCAAACTTTGAGTTTCTTTCCCACCTGCCGGGCAAACTCGGAGGACT
>JALWLL010000118.1 GCA_026996295.1 Sulfurimonas sp. | reverse complement strand
ATTTGGCAATCCGGCTATCTTCCAAAGAAGACCCGTGACTTTCCGAACTTGCTTCACAACAAGGTTGGCTTTTCTTATATTTATCTTACTGTCATTATATCCAAATAGATTTTTTTGTGCAACTTATTAAAAATTTTTATATCTTCTTGGATAAAAAGTGGAAGTTTTTTTTCTAAGAGTGTGTAAAATTGAAACTATTGATTTACGTGGTGCTGTATCTATGAGTTGATGAATGATCTTTTTTCTTGTTCATCTGTGAGGGTTTTTCCTGTATTTTTTGGGCAACCAGCATTTTTGACTTTAAAGATTTTTCTACCCTCTTTCTTACTTATAGACACTATAGTATGTTGATTCAGTTAATAAAACATTAACACTTAATTTATATGATATTCTTATACTAATCCTTAGAAAAATTCAAAAGGTAACACAATGAAAAATCAATCAGCTGGAATGTCAATTTTTGCAGGGCTAATATGCCTAAGTGCAAATCAACTTAGTGCCGCTGAAGTAACAATAGATGGTTACAGAAGTGCAGAGATAGAGTTAGAGCTCAAGGCAATGACTGTTCTTAGCGATAACAATAATAATTTTGGACCAAGCAACGGGAGTGGGTTTTTAGTTAAGTTAAAGTATGAAAGCCCAGAATTATATGATAACTTTAAAGTGGGAGTAACATCATATACAAATGGTGATGCAGGGCTTACAACATGGGATGAACGAAGTGCACCTGATTATAATAAAGGGGCATACGGTATGGTTGTATCACCAGATGGAAAAGAGAAGACTCTTCTTGGAGAAGCATATTTAGAATATAAAAATGAATATATCAATATGAAACTGGGCAGACAGTTGCTACAGACACCATTGACAGTTATTAAAACTTCATTAATGCCAAATACATATGAAGCCTATATGCTAAATTCTCAAGCAGTAGATGGCTTTAAATTTACAATAGGACATATTAACAAAATTGCATTTGGTTCAAGGGCAATGGCAGATTGGGGTGTTATAGGTGAAAAAACCGGAACGGCCGGTGTTGGGCTTGGTGGCAGTGGTGTTTTATTTGAACAAGCTGGTGGTGATTTAGAGCAGGCACGATTTTATAATATGGGTATTGCAGCAGGGAAAAAAACCACAGATGGAAGAAGTATTGCAGCGGTTACATACACTGGACTTCAAAATTTTCAAGCAGATTTATGGGTATACCAATCATGGGATATTGCAACAGATTATTATGCAGAGTTCAAATATAAATTTGATATCTCAAAAGCTATTAAATTAAAATTTTCCGCTCAATATTTAGCGCAAAAAGGGAGTGGTGAGGAACTTGCTGGAGCGAGAGATTTCAACCTGTATGGATTAAAAATCCTTGCAGGGAACAAAAAGATGGGACTCTCTGTTGCACTAAATCAATCTGGTAAAAAGGATGAAGATCCTACAAATCAAGAGGGGCAATACTTTAATGCATGGGGAGCAGATCCTGCATACACCAGTTCAATTTTTTCGAGAAATGAATACAGAGAAGATGTGACAGCATATAAAATTCGTGCATACTATACCATTTTAAAAGGACTTAAACTTATTGTCTCCTATGCAAATTATGGTCAGTCTCTAACATCTGCTGCAAATAGCTCAAATCCAAGTTTTGCTTCACAAAATGATGCTTATGAGTTTGACACTGTAGTCGTATATAAACCAACAAAAGAATGGATGTTTAAAATCTTTAATGCGAAAAGATTAAGTGAGTATGACGGTGTTGCCTATCCGACTGTGCTTAACAGAAAAATGGATCATTACCGACTTATTGCATCATATACATTTTAAAGAATGTATATGATGTGAAGATAGTGTAAGGTAGAGTGTTTTTCTATGATCCCTTTTTGAAAATGATATTACGGCAAAGCTGCAAAAACCCTACATAAAGATCTTTCGAGAAGAGAGAGCTTAATGTTTCTGAACTTATGTACTTATTAGAAATATTTATATCTTATTGGCTGAAAAGTAGAAGTTTTTTTCTAAGAGTGTGTAGAATTGTAACCATTGATTTACTACGTTTTGTTATAATTTTGATAATTTACAATTAAGGTAATTTATAATGATTTCTAAAATAGAAGCTATTAAAAATGAGGTTTCCAAGGTAGTTGTGGGGCAGGAAAAGATGATAGACGGTCTTTTGATTGCGCTGTTATGTGAAGGTCACATTCTTATAGAGGGTGTTCCCGGACTTGCAAAAACTACAACGGTCAACGCTTTGGCAAAATCTCTAGGACTAGATTTTAAACGTGCCCAGTTTACACCGGACTTACTTCCATCAGATATTTTGGGTGCAGAGATTTATGACCCTAAAAACAACAGTTTTAAAATTAAAAAGGGTCCTATATTTACAAACCTGCTCTTAGCAGATGAGATCAACCGTGCGCCGGCAAAGGTTCAATCAGCACTTTTAGAAGTGATGCAGGAGAAACAGGTGACACTTGGAGATACAACCTTTAAGATCGATCTGCCGTTTTTTGTTATGGCGACACAAAACCCGGTAGAGCAAGAGGGCGTGTATCAACTTCCAGAAGCACAGCTTGACAGGTTTATGCTAAAGTTGGTGGTAGATTACAACACCAAAGAGGAAGAGCTAGAGATCGCTAGACGCATATCAAGTGGCAGTTTTGAGCAGATCACTTCTGTGATCACACATGAAGATCTTGAAGCACTCAAAAAAGAGATCAAGGCTGTGCATGTGGATGCAGAAGTTGAAGAGTATATGATCGAACTTGTCAATGCGACAAGAAACCCACAGGAGTATGGACTTGAAGAGTTAAAAGACTTTATTCAGTTTGGTGCATCTCCACGTGTGAGTATCGATATGTTCAAGGCGGTCAAAGCGATGGCGTATTTACGCGGAAAAGATTTTGTCACACCGGTTGATATTGCCTATATTACAAAAGAGTTGATGCGTCACCGTTTAGTGCTGACTTATGAAGCAGAGGCTGAAGGTATTACGACAGACAGTATTATCCAAAAAGTTTTAGAGACAGTTGCGATCCCTTAAATGGTGAATTTTTATGAGTAAATTACAAAAAATACTCGTTCGCGCAAGACGGCAGGTCTTTAGTGAAATGGTGGGTAACAACCCCTCTATCTTCCAAGGTGAGGGGTATGATTTTATTGAGTTGCGTGAGTATATGCCCGGTGATGATATTCGTCATATCGACTGGAATATTACGGCAAAGCTGCAAAAACCCTACATAAAGATCTTTCGTGAAGAGAGAGAGCTTAATGTTGTTGTGGTTTCTATACTCAATGGAAGTGTGCACTTTGGTTCCAAAAAATTTAAACAGGAGAGTATTGCGGAGATTGTTGCGCAACTGAGTTTTTCAACGCTGAAAAATGGTGACTTGCTAAGTTCTTATATTTTTACAGATAAGATGAACTCTTTTTTAAAACCAAGCAAGAAGATACATCAGGTACAAAAAAGTGTTGATGAGATCTTAAACTTTAACGCGCTCAATGAAAAGGTTGATTTTAAAGTGATTGCAGACACGTTGTATAAACGCCTTAAGAGAAAATCGCTTGTTATTATAGTGGGTGATTTTTTTGAGATACCCGACTTTAAAGTATTGGCAAAAAAACATGAAGTTGTTGCTGTTGTTGTAAGAGACCTTCTGGAAGAAAAACCTCCTGAGATGGGATTTTCTTCTTTGGTTGATCCTGAAAGCGGTGCTGTTTTAGAAGGTGATTTTAATAGTGCTACAGTGAAAGCATACGCAAAAAAAGTACAGGTTCACGACAGAAAACTCTATGAGACCTTTAGAAAACATCAGATCCGTTTTACAAAAGTATATACCCATGATGTGACAGGTGTAAAACTACGACGATTGTTTGAGGGTAGGTAGATGCAGCAAAATTTTGATATACCACTTCATGATATAAAACCTATTGTTGAGGTGCAAGAGTACTCCCTGTACTATTTTTTGGGTGTGAGTGCTTTTGTTTTGCTCATTATTCTGGGCAGTGCTTTTTTGATCTATAAATGGTTGCAAAAGCGAAACGCGTTTAACATTCGCAAGGAGCATATGCGACTTTTAAGAACACTTGATCTGAGTGATGCGAAAAAAGCTGCTTATGCCATAACAAACTACGGGGCTACGTTTAAAGATGACAGCCCTAGGCACTCTGAAATGTACGCTAATTTACACAATAGACTAGAAAAATATAAGTACAAAAAAGAGGTAGAAAAATTAGATGAAGAGACCTTAGGTTACTTCGAATTATATAAAGAGATGTGTGATGTTTGATGGACTTTATTTTGAGTTTCCAAAACTGATATTTTTAATTTTTTTCTTTATTGCGTGTGAGACATTATGTAGGATGAAACTCCCTTCCATATATTTTCCACATACGCAACAATTTTTGAAAAGTTCTGTTTCAAGTTCAAAGCTGCTTTTTTTACTGAAGTGGCTTGGGATTGTGATGATGATCTTGGCATTAATGTCACCGGTAAAAGATGAACCTTATGAGCTAAAACCTAAACAGGGGTATGAAATAGCAATGATTCTGGATGCTTCGCAGTCGATGCAAGCAGAGGGTTTTGACCCGTCTGATCCTTATCTAAACAGGTTTGATGTTGTCAAAAGTATAGTGAGTGATTTTATACAACAAAGAAAAAATGACAATATCGGTCTGGTTGTATTTGGTGAGTACTCTTTTATAGCGTCACCGCTTACATATGATGAAAATATTTTAAGTCGTATAGTCTCACAACTACAAATCGGTATGGCAGGAAAGTACACCGCACTCTATACGGCACTTGCACAAGGTGTGAACCTGCTTAAGATGAACGACTCAAAATCAAAAGTCGCCATACTTTTGACAGATGGTTACAGCACTCAGGAGATAGACAAGATACCTCTGGATGTTGCTATAGATATGGCAAAAAAAGAGGGCGTGAAAGTTTATCCTATAGGTATAGGCATGCCTCATGAGTACAATCAAAAAGTGCTTTTAAAGATTGCCAAAGAGACAGGTGGAGTGGCGTTTGGTGCTTCTAGTGCGAGTGAGCTTAAAGAGGTCTATAAACAGATCGATGAGCTTGAGAAGTCTGAGATCAAAAATGAGAGTTTTACATACTTGAACTATTACTATGCATATCCGCTTTTTGTGGCATTGCTATCGTTGATGTTGTATGTATATCTGAGAAATAAAAGGGGGCATGCATGAGTTTTTTACATCCTGAATTTTTCTACTATATGTTACCGCCGCTTTTTATACTGTTTGGGCTTTTACTGACGCAAAAAGAGACACAGGCACATTTTTTCAGTGAAGAGGTGATGAGTAAACTGCGTGTCAGTGCAAATACGCTCACCCTCAAAGCCAGAAATGCACTGTTTTTTCTAATGGCCATATTTATGGTGACAGCTCTTGCCCAGCCGGTTATCAAAGATGGGGAAGTTGAGATCAAAGCTAAGAGTGCAGATATTATGATCGGACTTGATATTTCTGACTCGATGTTGGCAGAAGATGTGTACCCTAATCGTCTCAAGATGGCAAAACAAAAAGCTATAGAGTTTTTAAATATGGATAAGAGCGAGAGGGTGGGTGTGATCGCATTTGCCAAGAACTCTTATCTTGTGTCACCTTTGAGTTTTGATCATGGTGCAGTGAGCTTTTTGCTCTCTCAGCTTGATACAGATTCTATAACAGAGAAGGGAACAGATTTTCTTTCTATGTTGGATGTTGTCAATAAGTCTTTGAAAAAACATAATAAAAAATACCTTTTAGTGTTGAGTGACGGTGGTGACAAAAAAGATTTCTCAAAAGAGATAGCTTTTGCAAAAGAGCATGAGATTGTTGTTTTTGTTCTTGGTGTGGGAACTGCCAAAGGTGCACCGATCAAGTTGAAAAACGGAAGTTTTATTAAGCAGCATGGTGAAATTATTGTCTCAAAACTTAATGAAAATATTGCTGATCTTGCAACACAAACAGGGGGCGTTTACATAGAGTACACAAACTCCAATGAAGATATGAAAGCGATGCTCTTGGAGATAGAAAAAGTGAGTGAGAAAAAAGAGCTCAAAAGTGAAAAAATCGAGCGTTATATACCGCTGTTTTATTTTCCACTCGGTATGGCTCTTTTACTTCTGCTTATTGCAACGAGCTCTATGAGCAAACGGGAGAGTGTTGCTTTACCGTCTGCTTTTTTAATGTTTGCTTTGATGTTTACAACCCCTGAGTTAAAAGCCGGTGTGCTTGACTTTGTGCAACTTGGTGAGGCAAAAAAAGCATATGAGGAACACAACTATGCAAAAGCTTCCAAGATCTATGAAGAGTATGCGCAAAAAAGCCATAATGGAGAGAGTTATTACAATGCGGGGAACGCTTATTATAAGGAAAAGAACTATAAAAAAGCGATAGAAGCGTATGAAAAAGCTACATTCGATAATAAAGCACAACGTGCTCAAAATTTTGCAAACCTTGGAAATGCCTATGCAAAAACAGGAGATATGAAGAATCTTCAAAAAGCGATAGAAGCTTATGAGAAATCTTTAAAAATTCAAGAGGATAAAGATGTCAAAGAGAACCTTGAGATGGTAAAAAAACTGCTCAAAGAGCAGGAGCAAAAAAACCAGAACAAAGACTCCAAGAAGAACGACAAGCAAGATAAGGACAAGCAAAACAAGGATCAAAAGAGTAGCGACTCAAAAAAGAATAAAGACTCTGAGGGCAAAGAGAAAGACTCCAAAAATAAAGACAAGTCTGATAAAGATCAACAAAACAAAGAGAATGAGTCAAAAGATAAAAAATCTCAAGATCAAAAAAGTGATTCTCAAAACAAAGAGGATAAAAATAAAGACAAGTCAGAGCAAAACAGTGGTGAAAACTCACAAGAGAACAAAAAAAACAAAAGTGATAAACAGGCACCTCAAGATGAGAATAACACAAGTAAAGACAAAAAGAAGAAAAAACCTGACTTGAAACAGTTGAGTAAAGATGAGCAAAAAGAGAAAGAAGATAAGCATAAAAACAAAAAACAAGACAGCTCACCTGCAAACTCGGCAGCTTCCAAACAGATGAGTGATGCAGAAGAGGCCAAATGGCTGAAACAGCTCAATTTACAACAAAGTACATATCTATATATGTTGAACGATCAAAGACCTAGAGAGGAAAAAACAGATGAAAAACCTTGGTAAAATAGCTCTTTTTATATTTTTTATCCCCTTCGCACTCTATGCAGAGGTGACAGCAAGTGTCAGTTCACAAAGCGTGAGTGTCGGAGAGATGGTGACGTATAATCTGAAAGTATCTGGAGAAAATATAAAAAGACCCAATATACATACACTGTGTGACAGCGAAGTTATAGCAACAAATTCACAAACAAGTATTCAAATCATCAATGGAGACTACCAAAAAAGCTATGTTCTAAGCTACAAGTTTATACCGCAAAAAAGTTGTGAGATACAGCCTGTTCAAGTGGATGTAAACGGTGTTATAGAGACCACAAAACCTATACACATAGAAGTTAAACCGATGAGTGCTGCAAAAGATGCAGATTTTATACTTGAGCTGAAAAGTGACAAAAAAAAGGTGTTTGTCGGCGAGCCCTTTAAGATAGAGCTTATTTTTAAACAAAAAAGAGATGCACAGGCGGTGGACTCGAAGTTTATTCCACCTGAACTTAATGGACTCTGGATCAAAAGTGAAAGTGATCCTGAGCGATTTAACGATGGTAAGTACACGGTGACAAAGATCTCTTATATGGTCGCAGCACAAAGAACGGGGAGACTGAGTATAAAACCTGCGCAGATGAGGATAGCATCACGCGACAGCACAAAAGACAGCTGGGGTGCGTGGATACCGCAAATAAAATGGAGAACATACTTCTCAAATGAGCTCAATGTAGATGTAGAGCCGCTTCCATCGGGAGTAGGGCTTGTCGGTGAGTTTAGCATCTCTGCCCATGCGGATAAAACTGTGGTCAATATGAATGATGCTGTCAATGTAACTGTAGAGGTTGTGGGGGATGGAAACCTTGAGGATATTGCAAGTTTTAAACCCTATATAGAAGGTGTGAGTGTATTTGATGAAAAAATTCAAATATCTGGAGATACCCTAAGACAAAAAATCGCTTTTGTCGCTGATGAGGATTTTACGATTCCGGCATTTACTTTGAAGTTTTTTGATCCAAAAAGCTCTGAGATAAAAACGATAAAAACAAAGCCTATAGCTATAAAAGTAAGAGGCTCCAAGAAAAAAGCACCACTTACTATTAAACGCCAAGAGACCGAGGAGGGTGTGAGTGAAGCTACAACCGGTGTGAATACCTTATGGCTGTTTGTCAGTTTTTTAGTAGGTCTTGTAGTGGGTGTAGTTGTGATGATCTTGCAGCCATGGAAGCGCTATAAAAGAGACAAAAGTGTATCGATCAAAGATCCTAAAACACTTCTTGTAAAACTGCTTCCATACAAGAGTGATCCTCAGGTGCAAAAAATGGTGGAGATATTGGAGAAAAATATCTACTCTGCTGCTACAATAGAGCTAGATAAAAAAGAGTTAAAAGAGCTACTCAAAAAGTATGAGATCAGCTAAATAGAGCAGGGTTTTATACCCTGTTTTATTGAAAAACTTTAGTCTAAAACATCATGTAGCTTATTGCCGTCTTGCAACGTTTTGTTGACAGCTTCCCAGTCCTCATTTACTATGTTTTCTTTAAGCTTTCCAAGCTCGCTCTCAAAAAGAGTTATCGCTTCTAGAAGGTTGGTTTTGTTTTGTCTGAAGACATCCTCCCACATATGGGGAGAACTTTTGGCAAGTCTGCTCATGGAGCGAAACCCACCTGCGGCAAGAGCAAGGATGTTTTTTTTGTTTTCCTGTTTCATAACGGTGTTTGCAATAGAAAATGATACAGCATGAGGCATATGGGAAATGAAAGCCGCATGGCGATCATGTTCATGAGAATGCATAAAGTACTTTTTCATATTGAGGGCTTTAAAGATTTTTCGAGAGACCTTTCTTTGGATCTCACCACTCTCTTCAAGATCACAAAGAACCACCACTTGAGAATCATACAAACCCTCTATGGCAGCTTGTGGTCCAAAGTTCTCTGTTCCCGTCATAGGGTGTGCGGCAACGAAGTTCTTTCTAATTTCAGGGGGTACGGAAGAAACGATTTTTTCTTTAGTGCTTCCAAGATCGATGATCGTTGTGTCTTTGTGAACATCTTTGAGGTTTTTTAGAGCAGCGATAACACCGTCAACCGGAATGGCTAAAAAGATAACATCGTAATTTTTTATCTCTTCAAATGCAACTATCTTCTCAACAAGGTTGAGCTCTTTTGCTTGTTTTTGGTGCTCTTTGTTGTGATCGCTTCCAACCACTTCATCGACAAAATCCAGTTTTTTTAGACTCAAAGCGAGTGATCCGCCCATCAGCCCAAGACCCACTATTGCTATGTTCATAATATTTTCTCGTGTTAAAATTACAGAATTATACAAAGTTTACTTAATATTAACCTCATAGTAGGTAAAATCTCTTCCTATTTTAATAACTATGGAAATTATATGAGAATTTTTTTAGCAACCCTGCTAATTTTGATAACTACACACTCTTTTGCCCAAACAATAAAATCTATACATTATGACGGCTTGGTACATATTTCGGAATCTGTTGCACTGCGAATGCTTGAGTTTGAAGCCGGTGATGATGTCGATAAAAAAATGATTGATGACGCTATCAAGAAATATTTTAAACAGGGATATTTTGAAGATATCTGGGTAGATATTGACAATGAGAAATTAACCTTTCATTTTAAAGAGAAGCCTGTGATCGCCAAGGTTGTGCTCAAAGGGTGGAAAGAGGATGATGAGGAGATTAAAGATTCTGTCATAGCGATCAAAAAGGGTTCTTTGTATGATGAAGAAAAGCTTGAAGCTGCAAAAAAGAGAATCATTGATGCAATCTCTCAAGAGGGTAAAATAGACAGTGTTGTTGAGATAGAAAAAGAGTATCTTGATAATGGTGCGATGAAGATCACTTTCATAGTGAATGAGGGTGAAACGATCATTATAGAAAAACTGGATTATAGTGGTGTTCACGGAATTGACCCGGAAAAATTTGATGAGATGATCGCAAATAAAGAACATCAGTTTATGGGTTGGTTTTTTGGACGTAATGATGGTGAGATGAGTTTGAGAGATCTGGAGTATGATCCACTTCGCATACGTGATGTTTATATGCAGCATGGATTTTTAGATGCAAAAGTAGATGAACCTTTTGTAAAAGTAAATTTCGATCACTATACGGCAGATATGAGTTATCAGATAGAAGAGGGTGAGGTATATTTTATCAGTGGGGTATCTATTGAACAGGTAAAAAAGGTAGTGGATGAACAAGAGATTGCAGAGATTCTTAAGCTTACAAAAGGGGAAGCTTTTAACATAGAGACCTTCCGTAAAGACTCACAAAGCATTAAAACTTTCATTGCGGATAAAAGCTATGCTTTTGTGCAGGTGATCCCAGATCTGAAAAAAGATAAACAAAAGCATACGGTAGAGGTGGTTTTTAAAGTGATCCCGGGGGATAAAGTAAAGATTAGAAATGTGCTGATCTCCGGAAATAACAGAACTCTTGACAGGATTATCAGAAGAGAGCTTTATCTCGGTCCTGGAGATATGTACTCCCTAACCGACTTGAAAGACTCCCGTAACGCACTTGGAAGACTTGGTTTTTTTGAGGGCAATACCATAGAGGAAAAAAGAATTAACAACCATACAATGGACCTTGTGGTCAAAGTAAAAGAAGCACCAACAGGAAATATTCAGTTGGGTGGCGGTTATGGAAGCTATGGTGGCTTTTTGCTCAGTGTTGCCGTAAATGACAGAAATATATGGGGCTCAGGTATCAATGTCGGTATCAAAGCAGAGAAGTCTGAGAGAACACAAAACTACTCTTTTAACATCTCAAATCCAAGACTCAATGACAGTGATTTTAGCGGTAATTTCTCAATCTTTAAATCTGTGTATGATTATAATGATTATACGGTGTATTCAGAAGGTGTTACGGTTGGAGTCGGACATAGGTTTTCAAGACACATCAGTGGATATCTTGGCTATAGCTATTCAGGAAACAGCTATGATATTTTCAATACAGATATCATCGATACATACTATTTTGAAAACTATGCCAAAAGTTCAGTGAGTATCAGCGCAAATTTTGACAATACCGATGATTTTTATTTGCCGCGCGAGGGTATGACATTTTCCCAGAGCTTTGAGAAGTCCGGACTTGGAGCAGATGCAAACTTTTTAAAAAGTAGAAGTAAGTTTGGGAAGTACTATGGTTTGGAAGATTATGTGGGCATAGATGTCATCTTTAGATATAAAGCACGTTTTAACTATGTAGCAGACACGGGTTACTTGCCTATTGCAGATAAGTTTTATATGGGTGGACTCGGAAGTGTAAGGGGGTATGAGGCCTACTCTCTAGCTCCAACGGTAGAAGATGTAGATGCCTATGGAAATGTGGATATTAGAAGAGTGGGGGCAAAACAAACATTTTCCAATAATCTTGAGCTAAGCTTTCCACTCGTACCAAAAGCAAAAATGCGTTTGGTTGCTTTTGTTGACTGGGGCTTTATAGGGGATGCTTCTCTCAATGAGATCTCACGTGGCGGTTACGGTGCAGGGCTTGAGTGGTTCTCTCCTGTTGGTCCTATTCAGTTGATGTTCGCCAATCCTCTTGGTGAACAAGAGGGTGACAAAGTTTCCCACTTTGAATTTACCATGGGGCAGAGATTTTAAAGCTTTTATCTAAACGCTACTGTGAGGTTTTCTATGGGTGCGAGTTTTTTAACGGCATCTTTACTCAGGTACAGTGTTTTTCGTGAATCTACTGATAAAACTCCATCTTTATAGCTAATCTCAAAGTCAATATCTCTTGGTCTATGGCTTAAAAGTGCTATGCTGAGTGAGAGTATATAGCTAAGTGCCGCAAGTGTTTGTGGATCAGGAAGTAAAGAGGCATACTTCTCCATATGTGAGGTGGAGGGTAGTTTTTTCTTTGCATATCTGGTCAAGCTGGCTATCAGTGTGATCTGTTTATGGGTAAAACCATACTCTAATGCACTTTGAATCAAGTAGTATGTATGTTTATTTTTAGAGTAAAAATGGATGTTGCTCCCTATAGGATAGAGTTTTGCTGCAATGCCTAGTTCATATCTAAAGGAGTAGTCTAGCCCAAGATATTGGTATGTCAGGTCGAAAATTTTTTTACTGAGTTTGTTGAGTTGATTGCAAAACCCTGTGTCTTTAACATGAGCATCGAGCAAGTACTTTACAGATACGTTATAGTTGGCAGGGAACTTGTCTTTGGAAGTTCTCAGAAGATCAGCTAGATACACTCCTTCTCGGACACCTACACCACTTGTGATGAGTTTTTTTGCATCTATTTTTTTGAGAAGTCTTTGCAGTATCAAAGCTCCCGGTTTGATAACATCAAATCTGTCACTTTTAATGCCAAGCTCACAAAGTTGCTCTTCGTTTGCTTCTAAAACGGCTCTAATGAAAGCGTTGAACTCCTCTGCGTGACATTCAAAACTGTGAAGCTTGTTCAGCGGATAGCAGTTGTTTTGCATAATAGCACTTGAGAGTGCTCTGAATGTTCCTCCTATACCTATAATAGTTTGTGCATCTACATTTTCGAGTGCTTGTAGTTTTGAGTCGATGTATAGTATGGCTTCATCTATTTTATTGGTGTCGAAAAAAAGCTCTTTAATGCGTACTGTTCCAAGTTTAAGTGAAAGGGTGTTTGTTACCTCTTTATTGTTAATCAAGGAGAACTCGGTGGAGCCACCGCCAATATCAATGCTTAAAGCATTGGTTTGGTTTGCAAGGAGGTTGGCACAGGCGATACCGCCAAGGTAGGCTTCTCTCTCACCGTTGATTATTTTAATATTAAGATCTAAGTGTTTGGAAACTCTTTGTAAAAACTCTTTTTTATTGGGTGCATCTCTTAGCGCAGATGTTGCAACACATAAAATTTTTCTGGACTTAAATGATGCTGCAATAGTGACAAAATCATGGAGTGCATCAAAAGTCCTCTGCATTGGAAGCTCTTGGAGATTGCCACCGTTTTGGTAAGCATTTTCAGAGATACGTACCTTACTTTTAGCTTCATGCAAAAGGTGAAATGCATAACGGGAGGTTTTTTCATATATAACCATTCTAACAGAGTTAGAACCTATATCTATGACTGCTACCCGTTTTGCCAAACTTTACTCTTCTTCTAAAATATTTTTATATTTAAACTGTAGCTCTGCAATCGACTCCACGTTGTCTTTATCCGGAACAATACAATCAACAGGACAAACAGAGATACATGAGGGTTCATCATAAACACCTACACACTCTGTACATCGATCCGGATCTATAAAGTAGATTGGGTCTCCCTCTTCAATTGCTGTTGTTGGGCACTCTTCGCGGCAAGCATCACAAGCTATACATTCATCATTTATCAATAATGCCATTAAAAAACCTTATATTATTATACTTCTTTTGTAGAAGATTATTTTTATTTATTTATATGTGCTCGATTTATATCAAAATAAAGCTTTATTGTATTTGAAATTTGACGCTTAGTCTATTTATTTTGGGGGGGGGAGAATACATGATAGCTTGGAATTTAGTTGCAGCGATGCAACAGTTCCGCTTATGCCGTCTTCTCTGTTTTGAATTTTTATCTTGGCTCCAAGGGCATCTGCGGCACTTTTTGCCAGAAATAAGCCCAAGCCGACACCGGACTTGTTTCCTTGCCTTTTAAACGGAGCAAAGAGATCTACTGTGTCATCTATACCACACCCCTCATCTATCACCTCTATAAGCAGTCCAAAATCATCTTGAGAACTTTTAAGTGTAACGCTTTTGCCCTCAGGCGTAAACTTGAGCGCATTTTGTAAGAAATTTTGAATGATTTGATTAAGAAGGCTTACCTGTAGGGTTGCCATAAAGCCACTCGGCTCAAAGCTTATGTTGAGATGTTTGTTTTCATGCTCCGCTAGCAGTTTAAAGTCGTTTGCTTTTTGTTTTAAAATACTAATAACATCTACCTCTATAGGTTTGTCAAGCTGAGCACCCTCTTGCCTCCCGATATTGAGGATATTTGAGACAATGATATTCATCTCATCGATCGTTTTGTTCGTTATTTTGAGTGCTTCTATGTACTCTTGGGGTGTTCTTGTTTTGATAAGTGTAACTTGATTTTTGAGTTTTATAACCGCCAAAGGGGTCTTAAGCTCGTGAGCCGTTCCGATGAAAAGCTCTTTTTGGTATTTAACAAAGTTTTGTATGCGGGCAATCAGATGGTTGATGGTAGTTCCAAGTGGTTCAAACTCATCCGGAAGCTCCTCAACCTTGATAGGTCGCATAAGGTTCTCATTCATGTTTGAAAGTCTTGCACTCAGTGTTTTTACAGGTGTTACAAGCATTTTTGAAAGAGTGACGGCATAGATAATAACCAGTAAAAAACCTGCGATGTTGATGATGAAAATATAGTTGAGTATCTTATCGAGTAACTGTTTTGTCGGGGTGATCTCTTTTGTGATCTGCAGATAACTCAAATCTTCCAGATCAAATGGATACAAAAGTGTAAGGTATGTTCTTCCATCTACTGTTTTTTCATAAAGATCAAGATCGGTGTTTTCTTTTTGTAAAAAGATCACCTCTATATCGAGGTTTAAAAAAGCGTCAACGGGACCTGTGTTCATATCCATCTGTACGATAGACTTGTTATTGGCAATATTTTTGGCATGTTGCAGAAGTTCTAGGCGTTTTTCATCATAAATGGAGCTTTCGATGTAAAGGTATAAAAAAGATGAAAATATAAATATAAGCGAAGCGGAAGCAAAAATAAGTTGGATTAAAAAGTTTCGTCTGATACTTCTTTTAGAAAACATACTCTGACCTTGAAAATAATTGACGTAATTATAACCTAGTAAGTTTAAAAAGAAAGAGATTGAAAAGGGGGTTCAACCCATAAAGGGTTGAAAAAAGTATTAGTTTACTTCTTTAGGGAAGCAAAAACGGTAACCACGGCGACGAACTGTCTCGATAGTTGTAATGCTTAGTGGTTTATCCATTTTTTGACGAATCTGATTGATAGCAACTTCGATTACGTTTGGAGTAACAAGCTCCGGCTCTTCCCAGATAGCATCAAGAAGTTGCTCTTTGGAAACGATTTGATCACGGTGGCGAGCAAGGTGGGTAAGAACTTCAAAAGGTTTCCCTTTAAGTTCGATCTCTGCTTCTTTGTATGTGATTTTTTCCTCTTCAGGATTGATCGTTAAATCTTCAATTTTAATGATGTTGCTTCCACCAAAACGAAGACGAGCTTCCAAACGGGCGATCAGAACATCAAAATCGAAAGGTTTTCGTATGTAGTCATCAGCACCGGCACGTAAAGCTTCAATCTCACTCTCATTGTCATCACGAGCAGAAAGCACCACTACAACTGTTTTTGGCGTGTTTGCTTTAATATCACCTATGATATCTACAGAGTTTCCATCCGGAAGCATCCAATCCATTAAAACCAGGTCGTAATTACGAATATCTAAATAGTACTCTCCATCTTTAAGAGTTTCAACTACATCACTTTGGTAACCAAATTCTTTTAGTCCCTCAGCAAGCATTTTATTTAATGTTACTTCATCTTCTATAATTAGAATGCGCATTCAATTTTTCCTATCAGTGAATATTTTGGCGAAATGATAGCATAATTTTAGGTTACTTTAAAGTTTTTTTCAATTTTTTTTAAAAAAAAATTAACTTACAATTAAGATTGAAATGTATAGCTATCGCTTACACTTACCATGCAGTCGGGCAATATGGAGGGTTTTGTGATTTTTAAATTTAATTTATTTATGAGTGGAAATTTTTTTCCAAGATTTTGTGATACACTCTTCAAAGCATCTTCTATGAGTAAAAATTTACCATTTTTCATATGAGATTTTATGGAGTGTATAACGTCAGCATAGTTGATGAACTCGTCGATGAAGTCATACTCTATACTTATGTTGAGGATAACATCCTGAGGAGTGATTCTTTCAAAATCCAAAATACCGATGATACACTGGAACTTTAGATCCTCTATCTCGATTTTCATTATACGACGCGTTTCTCTTCACCTTTAAAAAGGCGTATGATATTTGGAATATGTTTGTAAAACAGAATAAATCCAATAAGAAGCACAGGTGCATGTGGCATCTGTGGGTGGATTACAAAGCTGGCTATGATCAAAGCTGTTAAGCCCGTGAGTGATGAGATCGAAGATATTTTGATAGTTTTAGCGGCAAGTGCCCATACCACAAGAGCAATAATAGTTTCTATCGGAAGCATGAACATCATTACACCCATACCTGTTGCAATGCCTTTTCCACCTTCAAACCCAAGATAGGGACTAAAACAGTGACCGACAACAGCTAAAACAGCAATACCCCAAAGTGTTGCTTCACTGAGACCGGCAAAGTAAGCAACGGCTAAAATAAAGATGCCTTTGAGTGCATCAAGTGCAAGCGTCGCAGCTCCGAGCTTTTTTGCCAGAGCAGGATCCTGTTCTTTGACAACACGCAGTACATTGGTTGCTCCGATACTTCCGCTTCCACCCTCTTTGACATTGACTCCGGCGAACTGTTTTGCCAGAAGTAAACCAAAAGGGATACCTCCCACGAGGTAAGCAGCTATAAAAAACTGAACATTGGTATTAAATAAGAAATCCATACATATTTGCCTTTAAAATAATTAGGGCATTGTACTTTAAGTATATTTATAATCCGATAAAGTTTTTGTTTTGAATGGTGTTAAGGTATGAAATATAAGAGTATATGTAGTTAACATTAAATTAACATTGGAATGTTATACTAATATAAATAACTTATGTTAACTTAAAGTTAGCATAAATAGGAGAAATATTATCAGTAAGGAAAAATTTAACACAAGCTGTGTGAGTAGAAGAGAAGCATTGCTTCTAGGTGCTACTACCGTTGTTTTGTCCTGTGTTTCGTCTCTTAATGCAGGAGTTAGGTTAAAAACAAAGGAGTATGCGAAAAAATATATTATTTCGCTTCATGATTTGAAAGCGAATGAGCCTTTTTATTTCTCTTATCCTGAGAGTGGCGGGTCAAAAAATTCTTTTATAGTCAAACTACAGGAGAAGGCAGCCGGCGGTGTAGGAGAGGATGGGGATATAGTTGCTTTTAATCAGTACTGTACACATATGGGTGCACCCCTTGAAGGCAAATACAATAAGATATACAAGGTGATAGGTGCATGCCCAATGCATTTGAGTACGTTTGATCTGACTAGACACGGTATGGTTGTTTCGGGTCATGCAACAGAACCTTTGCCTCAGGTAGTATTGAAGGTAGAAGGCGATGATATTTATGCTGTAGGTATTTCGGGACTTATGTATGGATATCATGAAAATCCGGTATAGGTAAGACATGGATACACAAAATAAAATAAAACAATATGGCAGTGAAACAGTACCACTTCCCTCTGTGGATTGTGATGTGTTTACGACTGCCTGTGATTACTGCATAGTTGCATGCGGTTATAAAGTATACAGATGGAGTGTTGCCAAAGAGGGTAACAGAAGAAGAAACGGTCTTGAAACTGAGTTTCCCGTGCCGATGATGTCTGGAAAATGGATATCTTCGAATCAGCATAATATCGTTATGCATGAGGGTGAGCCTCACTATATAGCTGTAATTGCTGATGCTGATACAACGGTGGTTAATAAGGGGGGAGACCATAGTATCCGCGGGGGTACAATAGCACAAAAGTGTTATAACCCTTTAACTCCAAGTAAGGAACGCTTACTTTACCCTATGGTGAGGATTAATCATAAGCTTCAGAGAGTTTCGTGGGATGATGCGATCGATATCATGGCACAAGTATCAAAGTATGTGATCCAAAAGAGAGGCAATCAGGCGTGGGCTATGAAAATGTACTCTTACCAATATTGGGAAAATACACATGCTTTGACGAAGTTGGCACTCAGAAAGATACAAACACCGGCATGGGCATTACATGATCAGCCGACGGGGCATGGTCCGGATACTCCCGGTATGTCTGATGCAGGGATAGACAACTTTTCTGCATCATATGAAGATTGGGGTATGGCAGAGACTCTTTTAATCGTAGGGACAGACCCTTATGAATCAAAAACAATTATATTCAATGAGTATATAAAACCGGCAATAGATAATGGGATGAAAGTCATCTTTGTAGTACCGAGAAAAACGATGGGTGTTGCTTATGCAGAACAAAACGGAGGAATGCATCTTGAGATAACTCCGGGAACCGATGCTATTTTACTCTATGCACTTGCAAGGATCATCGTTGAAAAAGGCTGGGAAGACAAAGCCTTTGTTTCAAAATGGATCAACAACAAACTGGAGCGCGATAAAGAGGTATTTCAGGCAGACGGCTTTGATGACTTTAAATCGTGGATACTTTCAAACGATGATGCCAAGCTTGAGAATGCTGCAAAGATTACAGGGATAGCAAAAGAAAAAATACTTACAACGGCTCAGTGGATAGCAAAGCCAAAGGCAGACGGCAGCAGAGTGAAGACCTCTTTTGGTTTTGAAAAAGGTTTATACTGGTCCAACAACTATATGGGAACTGCCGCATTTACATCTTTGGGACTCATATGTGGAGCAGGTAATCGTCCCGGTCAGGTGATATCACGTTTTGGTGGACACCAAAGAGGGATGATGCCCGGAGGTAAATATCCAACAGAGAGACTTCCCGAAAAATTCCCGGGTTGGAAGAAACAAGGGATTGATCTTGATCGTTGGGTAGAACAGGGCAACGCCAGTTTTGCATGGGTTGTAGGAAATACATGGATACATGGTATGAGCGCATCAAAACATCTTGAAGATAAACTCAGAAGCTTTACTTCCAAGCATCCTGTGCAGCCCTCTAAACTTGATAAAGAGCATATCATACAAACACTCAAGCAAAGAGTTGATGAAGGTGGTCTTGTCATGGTCGATCAGGATATTTATCCGGTCTCACCAATAGGCAGTGAGTTTGCAGATATCGTTCTTCCGGCTGCCACATGGGGTGAAGAAAATTTTACGCGGGCAAATGGTGAGCGGCGCATAAGGCTGTATCAGAAGTTTTATGATGCTCCGGGTGAATCTCTTGCAGACTGGAAAATCGTAGCAAAGTTTGCCAAAAAAATGGGCTTTGACGGTTTTGACTGGAAAGACAGTAATGATGTTTTTGAAGATGCGGCATTTTATAATAAAAACAGACGCACAAGCTATGTGGCTTTGGTTGAGTATGCACACTCCAAGGGTTTAAGTGGACACGAGCTTCTCAAGTCCTATGGTACCAATGGTATTCAGGCACCTGTAAGATGGGAAGACGGTGTTTTAAAGGGAACGAAAAGACTCCACGACGATACCCTCCAAACGGGAGTTTCTCACGGACTTACAAAAATTGACCAAAAATGGCTGAGAAAGTTTAAAACAAAAACTGGTCGTGCCAACTTGTTAAAAGTTCCCTGGAAGCTTTACAGTGACTATTGGGAGTTTATGAAACCTGTTGAGGATGAGTTATGGCTGACAAACGGTCGTATCAATGAGCTTTGGCAGTCAGGTTTTGATGATCAGCAAAGAAGACCATATCTACATAACAGATGGCCTGACAACTTTTTAGAAATCCATCCAAATGATGCTAAAAAGCGTGGCATAGAGAGTGGTGACTGGGTTGAGGTTGCCAATACTAAAATACCGGTTGAGATCAATGGATATACACAAGAGAGCAAAAATGATGCGGCAGATGGCATTATTGCACTTCAATCCAATGCAAATATTGCAACTCCTGATGAGCTTGAAGAGACAATGGGTTTGAACAACTACAACGATTCAATACAATCTTCTTTTATGCAAAGTGATGCCTTAGAGATGGATGATGAGATGATTCAAAGTGTTGCCGGATCTATAAAGGAGCATAACAATGAGGATCTAATCATGGGTGATCTTCACTCTGCTATCGGTCAAACATGGGAAACGATAGAACCTATGACCTTTACATCACTTGTCAATGAAAAACGCATAGAGCTTTACAGTGCAAGTTTTCAGGCTGTGGCCATTGTGACTCCGGATATAAAAGAGGGTGTCACCTTCACATATTTTAATATGCCTTCAGCTAAAGGCTCTCCAAATTCACTTGCAGGTCGGGTTCTTGACCCCGTCAGTCAAAGACCACGCTATAAACTTTCAAGAGCTACTGTGAAAAATTTGGGTGCATCTCCTTATAAAGATCAGATCATGCAAATGTCATTTAAACCAAGGGGGATTGTATGAAATATATAACAATGATGTTGTTGTGTATCTCTTTCGTTTGTGGAGGAGATTTTGAAACACGAACACCGGACAGTTTGCTTGGAAGTGAGACAAAAAGCGCTGAAAAAACATCTTCAAAACCACTAAAGTTTGTTGAAGAAGATGCGATCCATAAGCCTGATCCACTTTTAGAGAATCTAAAAGAACAAAAAAAGAGTGAACCGACACTCTTAGAGAAGATATTTTTGCAAAATCAAGAAAAAAAACAAAAAACAGAGGCAAAAAAAGTGTTTAAAAAACCACTTGAAAATGGAAATGAGGTTGATACTCCCGACCCATTATTAGATGAAATATAAGGAAAAGATGATGAATAGATTTATAAAAAGAACTTTACATATTGCTGTTTTAGGTGTTGTACTCAGTGCAAGCAGTTTGTATGCAAAATCAACGGTGGGGGGGATCATTTTTACAAATGTTTATTATTCACATCTTGATAGTGATAAACTGGCAAATAATATAACAAAGTTGAATGTGATAGTACCTACAAATTCAAGGCTGAGAATGCGTTGGGATAATGAAGATCGTGTAGGGATGTATATAGAGGCGGGATTTGGTTCAGGTACACAACTCACGATCCGTCATGCGTACGGAAAGTGGGATCTTAATGAACAGTGGCAAATCTTGGCGGGGCATACATCAACTCCTTTTGCTCCTTTAAATCCGCAGGTTTCTATGGTGCATAACTCCGGTGATGGATTTGGAAATCCAAATCCAAGCAGACAATCTCAAGTACGTTTCACCTATAAGTTTTTAAATCGTCAGGGGGCTGTTGCACTGGCTATTCTTGATCCAAATACAGGAGTTTCATACGACAACAATGTAACGGGAGATGTGATTTTAAAAGAATCAAGAATAGCACGTTTTGATCTTGGTGCCGTGTATAAAACTTTTAATATGCAGTTATTTCCGAGTGCTTTTTATACACAAACCCAATATGAAGATGTTTTTGCAAAGAACTTGGATATTTGGGGTGTTTGCCTTGGTCTACGAACTGCGCTAGGTCGTTTTACCTTTGCATCAGAAGTTTCGACAGGCCAAAACTGGGGCAACACAAAAATGTCAGATGTCAATAATGTAAACGGAGAGAGTAGAACAGCCGCCATAAGAGTGGGGGATAAACTGATCAATAACAATGTTACAAAAGGCTGGGTCGATATTGGCTACAGATTTGCAGGCGATACACTCAAAGGTGAACTTCACGTGGTAGCAGGTTACGATAAAGCCAAATCAGCGGACAATAGTGTAAAACAGGAATATGTTAACAAAATGTATGGGGTGAGTATGCCTATTGATATGCCATGGATAGGACGTGGTTTTCGACTGCGACCGGAGCTGTTTCGTTATGTGGAACTTGACAAAATCAATGCAGATACAGATCGGACAGAAACAATTGTAGGGGTACAAGTTCAAGTAACATTTTAATTCAGTCATTTATTTTTGATATAATTACGCAATTTTTAAAGAGGACACTTTTTTGCAATTTACGAATGAAGAATTAAAAGAGAAAATAGATGAATTAAAAGCGAAACTCAGCGTGACTGTTGTTGCTCATTTTTACCAAAGAGATGAGGTGTTTGAAGTGGGTGATATCACGGGTGATTCACTTGAACTTGCGACAAAAACAAGAGATGATGACTCTGAGTTTGTGCTCTTTTGCGGTGTTGGTTTTATGGGACAGAGCGTTAAAGTGCTCTCTCCTGAGAAGAGAGTAGTGATGCCAAAGGTTGCGTGTTGTGCAATGGCAAGAATGATCGACTCTATGTATTATGATGATTCTGTAAAGTTCATGGAAGATCATGGGATAGCCAAAGAAAACATACTTCCTATAACCTACATAAACTCAAATGCGGAAGTCAAAGCAAAAGTTGGTGAGATGGGTGGACTTGTGTGTACAAGCTCCAATGCCAAAAAAATCATTACAACAGCTCTTGGTGAGGGGAAAAAGATCCTTTTTGTGCCAGACAGATGTTTGGGGCAAAATATAGCCAATCAAATGGGTCTGAAATCTTGTGTCATTGGTGATGGGTCAGATCCAAAAGAATCAGACATCATCTGCTACAACGGCTTTTGCTCCGTGCATCAGCTTTTTACACTTGAAGATATAGAGTTTTATCGTAAAAAATTTCCGGGTATCTTAATAGCAACACATCCGGAGTGTGATCCGGCAATCTGTGATGCAAGTGATTTTGTAGGCTCAACTTCTCAAATTATCAAATATATCAAAGAGCTTCCACTCGATCAAAAAGTGGCGGTGGGAACAGAGTTTAACCTTGTCAACCGCTTGAGAAAGAAAAACACCTATGTACTCTCCTCTACAAAACCGGAATGCCCAACTATGAATGAAACAACCTTGTATGATGTATATATCACACTCAAGGCGATAGACGATGGGGAACCGATCAATGAGATCACCATAGATGAAAAAACTCAAAAATGGGCCAAAGTGGCACTTGAGAGAATGATGGATCTATGATAGAAGATTTTGTAAAACACTCCCTTGCACAGGATGTCGGACGCGGTGATCTGTATGCTTTGGTAGAGCCAAGTGTGGAAGCGAGTGCAAAGATCATCGCAAAGAGTGACGGCATAGTGGCGGGACAAACGTATATTGATGTTTTGGCAACGATGGAGCTTTTTGAGATCAATTGGTTTGTACAAGATGGCGAGCCTTTTCAAAAGGGTGATGTGATTGCAAATATTGCGGGGGACTCACACACACTTTTAAGGATTGAGCGTACACTTCTAAACATGCTTTTACATGCAAGCTCTATAGCCACACTGACAAACAAATATGTCACAATCATACAGCCATACGGAGTCAAACTGCTTGATACCCGTAAAACAAGACCGCTTCTGAGAGTATTTGAGAAGTATGCTTCACGATGTGGAGGTGCTGTCAATCATAGAATGGGACTTGATGACTCTTTAATGATAAAAGATACACACCTAAAAACCATAGAAAACTTGGCATCATACATAAAAACTGCCAGAACAAAGATACCTTTTACTTCTAAAATAGAAGTGGAAGCAGAAACACTCGAGATCGCAAAAGAGGCGATGCAAAGTGGTGCAGATATTGTTATGTGCGACAATATGCAAACCTCGCAAATAGCAGAAGTTGTCAAATACAGAGATGAAAACTACCCCCATATACTTTTAGAAGCAAGTGGAAATATCTCACTTGATACTATAGAGATCTATGCTAAAACGGGTGTTGACGCTATAAGTAGCGGTTCGATGATACATCAAGCCAACTGGATAGATCTTTCTATGAAAATGGATTGATCATAAGAAGTTGTGCCGGCTTGGCGGGTTCTAGAAGGATATAGTTATGGCAGATGATGCTGAGAAAACAGAAGAACCCACCCCCAAGAAGATAGAAGACGCCCGTAAAGAGGGTAATGTTCCCAAGTCTCAAGATACTTCGGGAGTTGTTACTCTCTTTATTGTTGTGCTCTCTTTTGTCATGCTTTTTCCATATATGAGTTTTCATATGGTGCATCTATTTAAATATTATTTCTCACTGATTGGTACCCCTTTGGATAAGCTGTTTATGCTCAATATCGCTATAGTGACAATAAAAGAGTTTTTACTTATCGTTATGCCTCTTGCAATAATCGCCGCTATTTCGGGTGTTGTAGCGGCAGTGGCTCAATTTGGTTTTTTATTTACAACAAAAGCGGTTATGCCTGATTTGAAAAAAATAGACCCGCTCAAAGGTGCTAAAAATCTTTTTTCTATGAAAAAAATGATAGAGGGTGCCAAAATTACCTTTAAATCATTTACCACACTTGGTGTCGGTTTTGTTTTTTTCTTTTTATTTATTATGGAGCTTCCCACGGTAGCTCTTTTTGGACTTGCAGAACAGCTTGTATGGCTCAAGGATAAGGCGATTATCATCTCTTTTGTGATGATACTTATTATCTTTGTTTTTGCCATTATTGATATTGTCATTGTTAGAAAACAATACTTTGACGGATTGAAAATGAGTAAGCAGGAAATTAAAGATGAGATGAAAAATATGGAAGGGGATCCTCTCGTAAAATCAAAAATTCGCCAAATTCAGATGCAGGCATCAAGAAAACGGATGATGGCGGAGGTTCCAAATGCAGATGTTGTTATAACCAACCCCACACACTACGCGGTAGCGCTGAAATACGATGAAGAAAAATCAAATGCCCCTATAGTGATCGCCAAAGGGATGGACAACATCGCTTTGCAGATCAAAAAGATAGCAAGACAAAACAATGTGCACATTGTTCAAAATCCGCCACTGGCAAGAAGCCTCTATGCTGAAGTGGAGCTTGAGAAGCCCATCCCGTCGGAACTTTTTGCGGCTGTTGCTGAAGTATTGGCATATGTTTATAAAATGAATAAAAAATAGGTGTATAATTACATAAAAGTTAAGAGAAGCCGATGAACGCCATACTCCAAAGAATTGATAGTGCAAAACATATAGTGGTGATTGCACATGTGAACCCTGATGCTGATTCTTTGGGAAGTGCAAGCGCTTTTTACACACATCTTCTCAGGCTTCATAAGAAAGTCTCTTTTTTTTGTGCAACACAAGAGATAGACCAAAAACTCTCCTGTATCCCTTGGTTTGAGAAGCTGCGCAGCTCTTTTAGCCACTCTGCAGATCTTGCCATAAGCTTTGACTGTGCAGATGCCACTCGTTTGGGTGTGGATGTGGAGTGTGACCTGATAAATATAGATCACCATACTACAAACACTCACTTTGGAACACTAAATTTGGTTGAGAGTTCTATGAGTACAACATTATTGTTGTATAATTTCTTCCAAGAAAACGGTATCTCTATAAACAAGAAGATGGCAACAGCTATGTATGCGGGGATACTTGATGATTCTTCCGCTTTTTTGGATGAGAATGTCGATGGTATGACTTTTGCTGCTGTTAGTGAACTTATTGAGCTTGGAGCCGATCATAAACTTTGTAACAATTCTATTGTAAAAAGTATCTCGCTCGCTGCTTTTCGACTTAAAGCTTTGATGTATAGAGATATGCACTTATACAAAGAAGCAAGGGTGGCATTTTTTTGTGTTACCTTAGAGGATCTGAAACAAACAGGTGCTATCGGCAAGGATTGTGAAAGTGTTTTGCAAGAGGCTTTGTATCTGCCGAGTGTAGAAGTGAGCGTACTTCTGAAACAAAACAGTGATGGAAGTATCAAGGGTTCTTTGCGTTCAAACGCAGAGGTGAATACTTTGAAAATTGCCAAGCATTTTTGTGGTGGCGGACATCAAAGCAGAGCAGGTTTTACTGTAGATGATGGTAGCTCTTTAGAAGTATTGAAAAGAAAAATATTAAAATTATTAGATGAGGAAATGTAGTTGAGAAGAAAAAAGAACGGGTCTTCAATTTTTGTTTTATTTTTATTTGGTGCCATTGTTGGCGGTGTTTTATATTTGTATAATTCTGTGATGTTTGAAAGAGATGTTCCGCAGATATCTTTAGAAAACAAGAGCGGATTTTGGAATCTCAAAAAACCTCTGCATATCCTTATCGATGATGAGAGTGGAGTAAAAGCATACAGAGTTGTGCTTAAAAGTGCCAATAATGAAGAAACACTTCTTAGTGAGCAGTTGTTGAGCCCAAAACACACAGTGAGTTTAGATGTCAAACCACCACGCAGTGCGTACGCTTTAAAAGACAAAAATATAAAAATCATAGTAGAAGCAGTTGATGCAAGTAAGTGGAACTTCTTCAATGGAAATGCAACTACAAAAGAATACACCTTTGTGATAGATAAAAAAAGACCACAGGTCTCAACTATCAGCCATTCGTATAAAATCACTAAAGGTGGTTCGGCACTTGTGATCTTTAAAGCCAAAGATGAAAATTTGCAAGAGTTAGTGATTGAGACAAACTTTGGCAAAAAGTTTGTTCCTCAACCTTTTTATAAAGAGGGGTATTATATCTCCTTAGTTGCATGGCCGGTAACACAGAACAATTTTAAAGCGACAATAGTTGCAAAAGATTTTGCGGGGAATGTAACAAAAAGCTATATACCTCTGTATCTTAAAGACAAAAGCTACAAGGTCTCTAAAATTAAAATCAGTGACAAGTTCTTAAAAGGTAAGATTGCTGACTTGGCAGAGGAGTTTGAAGAGACACAAGGCGTTGAAGACCCGATTGAGCAGTTTAAGATCATAAATGAAGATGTCAGAGCAAAGAATGAGGCACTTATCCATGAGATCACCTCCAAAACTTCTGATGAGATCATCAAAAGCTTTAAGATCAACAAAATGTACCCACTAAAAAATGCACAGGTGGTTGCAAGTTTTGGTGATCACAGAAAGTATAGTTATGATGGTGAATATATAAGTGAATCGTACCATTTGGGACTAGATCTTGCAAGCAATAAAATGGCAAAAATAAAGCCCCAAAACGGTGGTGAAGTTGTGTATGCCGACTACAATGGGCTTTATGGCAACATGCCTATCATCGATCACGGACTTGGACTTTATACTCTCTATGGTCACTGCTCAAGTGTAAAAGTGAGCAGTGGTGAGCATGTCAATGCAAAAACAACCATAGCCAACACAGGTAAAAGCGGTTATGCTATGGGGGATCATCTGCATTTTGGCGTATTGGTTCAGGGTATTGAAGTTCGTCCTCAAGAGTGGATGGATAAGCGATGGATCAAGCTTAACATAGTGGATGTTATCAAAAATGCCAAAGAGATCATCAGAAGAAACTAGAGAACTTTAAAGGATAAGTTATGTATCAAACAACTATAAAAAAAGCTGTTGAATTAGTTGGAATCGGACTCCATAAAGGTTCTCCCGTCAAACTGAGACTTGAACCGCTTGAGCAAAACAGCGGTATAGTTTTTTACAGAAGTGATGTTGATGTTTCTATTCCGCTTATACCGGAGAATGTTGTTGATACAAAAATGGCAACGGTTATAGGTAAAGAGGGTTATGTGATCTCCACTATTGAGCATATGCTCTCAGCTGTGTATGCGTATGGCATTGATAACCTTCGCGTGATCGTTGATGCGGATGAGATCCCTGTTATGGATGGAAGCAGTGCAAGTTTTTGTATGCTTCTTGATGAAGCGGGGATTGAAGAGCTTGCTATGCCCAAAAAAATTATGCGAATCAAAAAAGATGTTATTGTGCAAGAGGGTGAGAAATATGTAAAACTTTCACCTTCGCCGGATCTAAAGTATGACTTTACCATTAAGTTCCCACACCCTGTGATAAACAAACAGGAGTATGTCCTCAAGTTTACAAAAGAGAGCTATAAAAATGAGATAGCACGTGCAAGAACCTTTGGTTTTTTGCATGAGGTTCAGTACCTTCGCTCAAAAGGTCTTGCTCTTGGCGGTTCTTTGGAAAATGCGATCGTTTTAGATGATAAAAAAATACTCAACCCCGAAGGACTGCGTTTTGCCGATGAGTTTGTACGACATAAAATTCTCGATGCCATAGGCGATATGTCTCTTATAGGGATGAATTTCGTTGGTAATTATGAAGCGATGGCAGGTAGCCATGATCTGAATCATAAACTGACACTTGCACTTTTAGAAGATAAAGAAAATTATGAAGTGATCGAACTTGTGGGTGAAAAAACAGCAGAATTAGAAAAAGCATATGCCTAAAAGTGTTGATGTTGTTTTGATCACTTTGTCTTCACCCATACAGATCGGGATCTATGAAGACAAAAAACTTATTGAAACCATAGTTAGCGAACAGAGAAGTTCTGATATTCTTCCAAAAGTATTTGAAGAACTATTCAAAAAATACACTATAAAAAAGCTTTTTTATGCAAATGGACCCGGAAGTTTTATGGCGATAAAAATTGCATATATCTTTTTACAATCACTTAGTATTGTAAAAAAGATACCCCTTTTTGCAACAGATGCATTTTACTTTAATGAAAACCAACCTATAAAAGCGATTGGAAAGCTATATTTTGTTAAAATTTCATCAGAAATTAAAACTGAAAAAATATCTGAGCCTCTAGAAGCTAACTTTACGCTTCCAAAGGCACTTGTATATGAAGATTTCAGTAAAACAACAACGCCACTCTATGGTATAGGTGCCGTTGGATAGGAAATATTAGTGACAGTAAGCGTACCTGCAACTAGTGCAAACCTTGGGCCGGGCTTTGATTCTCTGGGGCTTGCGGTAGATTTGCGTAACAGGGTGGAGTTCCACCAATCAAGATTTTTCAGTGTTACCATTAAGGGAGAAGGGGAGAATAACCCAAGACTTAAGGGAAACAATCTTTTTGTAAGCATTTTTAATGATCATTATAATCGTCTGACTAAAAAAAGACAAAATTTTAAGTTTACTTTTTACAATCAGGTACCGATGTCAAGAGGTCTTGGAAGTTCATCAGCGGTGATCGTAAGTGCCATAGCAACGGCACATGAGGCAGCAGGGATTCGTGTTTCAAAAAGAAGAATCTTAAACCATGCCCTTGTTTATGAAACACATCCTGATAACATCACACCGGCAGTTATGGGTGGCTTTAATGCTGCTACAGTTGAGAAAAACAAAGTTTTTTCACAAAAGAAACATCTTCCGAGTTATCTAAAAGCGATCGTGGTTATTCCCAACAAACCGATTTCGACATCAAAAGCAAGGACGCTGCTTCCAAAGTCCTACTCTAAAGAAAATGCCATCTACAACCTCTCTCATGCAGCGTTGACGGTGGCGGCATTTTTCAATGAGGATTGGGAGATGTTAAAACTCGCAACAGGTGACAGGTTCCATCAAAAAGCGAGGATGAAAGCACTTCCGGAACTTTTTAGTGTTCAGAAGGTGGCTTATGAAAGTGGAGCTCTTATGAGTACACTCTCAGGAAGCGGTTCAACGTTTTTTTCTATGGCATATGATGAAGATGCACCGATGATCGCCAACAGACTCAAGCAAAAATTTCCGGACTTCAATATTAAAATATTAGATTTTGATAATGATGGATTGATAATAGAGCGATAAGCTCTATTAAATAAAGCAAGATTTAGATATAATGGCGACAAAATTTCATAGACCCACCAGAATGTGTGTATCTTGCAGACAAAGAGATGCACAGAGTCATTTGATTAGACTGCAATGTCTTAATGGGTCCTTAAAAACTTTTATGGGAAATGGCAGAAGTTTTTACCTGTGTAAAGATTGTATTTCTCAAGAAAAGAAAGTTTTAAAAGCACTTATGCGTCAATGCAAAAGTGGAGATAAAGATAGACTTATGAATAAACTAAAGGAGATCATCCCTGATGATAGAAAAAGTTAGAGTACACGAGATAGCAAAAGAGCTAGGTATAGCTTCTAAAGATGTTGTTAAAAAAGCTTCAGAAATGGGCATTGAAGTAAAATCAGCACAAAGTACAGTTTCAATGGAACAAGCTGATAGTTTGATGAACTATATTATGAACGGTGACAACGCAACACCTGCTTCTGAAGAAAAAGCACCGGCTAAGGCAAGTAAAGCCGACAGTGATACTCCTAAAAAAGAAGAAACTCCTAAAGAAGAAGTAAAAGAAGCACAAAAAGAGCAAGTCGCCAAAGAGGTAAAAGAAACCCCTAAGCCTCAAGAGACAACAAAG
>JALWLL010000117.1 GCA_026996295.1 Sulfurimonas sp. | reverse complement strand
GACACTCTATAGTTAGAGGCTGAATATTCATCACAAACTTGGCACCATCGCACACTGTTTTTTCTTTAAAAGTATTAAACGCAATCTCAAGTAGATGTGCTTCTATTCCGCTCATCACACCGATTTTAACTACTATTTTTGTAACCTTTGCGGCATCATTCTCACGGGCAACATCTTCTATCTGTTCAAGCAGTGCTTGAACGACACTATACTCATGCACGACTCTCTCCTTGTAATCTTTTTGGTGTCTGCGTTGGGCACACTTTATAGACAAACTCATGTCTAAGTTTATGAAACTCACTTGATTCATCCCAAAACTCCGGATACATCTTTTTAAGTTCTGCTTGTTTACATCGCTCTATTATCTCTTTCTCCTCTTCGAGTCTCTCTTGTTTCTCCCAGATCAAATCTTCATCGTAGCAAGAAGAAGCAAAATCATGTAGCGCTTCATAGTAGGCTGAGTCTGCAAAAATCTCATCTACCATGCCTATCTTTTTCGCATACTCTACAGAAATTGGCAGTGCTTCATTAAGAAGTTTTTCTGCCATCTCTTTTCCTGCTCTTTTTGGAAGCGTATATGTATGATACTCACTTCCACTCAGTCCTAAAGTCTTATAATGGGGATTTAAAACTACATTTTCCTTTGCTACTACATAGTCACAAGCAAGTGCTAAAAAAACACCCCCTGCACCTGCATTTCTTGCTAATGAAGCAACAGTTACAACCTCATCGGCTTCAAGTATAGACTTTATAAGATCGTTCATAGCGTTAATATTGCTCCACCCATCTTCTCCTTGCTTTTTGGAGTCCTCTAAAATGTTAAGATGAATGCCATTACTAAAAAAGTCCATCCCTCCAACAAGCACTATAACTTCTGCTTCTTCTTTAAGGTACTCAAAGGCATATTTAAGACGAATACACTGCTGTGCACTCATAGCACCGTTATGAAAGTTAAAACAGAGGTACGCTACATTGTCTCTTTTTTCTACACTAATCTCATAAAATGTCTCATAACTTTTATCAAATATCAGCGGTAATCTCTGCTCTTTTATTCCAGCTATCTTCTCTTTGAGTACATAAGTAGCAGGAAGTTTAAATCTATGCGGCTCTTTTAAATGGCTCACCCAGAGTGCTCCATCTTTTGTTCCAAGGCAGATAGCTCCATCACGCTTAGCTATGACCTCTTTTACACCACCTCGCAATTTTTCCTCATAATGTGCACCAAAAAGATAGCACTTCACTCCCATTATCTCATCTAGCACTCCCGGAAAACTATCAGAGAGATGGATTTTAGCGATTATGGTTTTCGTACTGTCATTTTGCCAATCAATACTACGCATCTCTTGCGTGAACTGTTTATGAAGAGGATTTAGAAGTTGTGGAATGGCTTGGGGCTTATGAAAAAAATCCTCTAATGCTTGAAGTGAATGTTGTACGACCTCTTGACGATAGAGGGAAGCTTTGTACGTTGGGCGAACACCAAAATTACTAAAAGCGACAATGTCACCACCATCATATAGCTCATTGGCTCTTAAAATTACAACGCCCCACTCTTTTGTATTATTCAACAGTGCATATTCAAGTGAAGAAGGACCTCTGTCACCTCGTGGCCCTGGGTGAAATATATAGGTAGGATAGTTTTCATAGATACTTTGCGGAATAAAAGCCTTTAGAAATGGAGCCAAAATGAGCTCAGGCTCAAATGCCTTAACCTCCTTTTGCATCTGCATCTCATTAATAGCAAATGCAACAACCACTTCATCCCCTCTATCTTTAAGTCTGACATAAACAGCTTGCGTAAGGGAATTAAAGGCAGTTACAAGAAGAAGTATTTTCATCTAACAGATTCTAGGAAGCAATTCACCCGTAGGTGTATCTAAAAATCTTTTTGTACCATAAGAGCTTAGAAGTACCACTTTGCCTA
>JALWLL010000116.1 GCA_026996295.1 Sulfurimonas sp. | reverse complement strand
ACACCAACAAACTATAAAATGTTACTATTTGTTTAAAAATAGATTAAACTTTTCACTTATCATAAAACTATCACTCATTACCTTGTCTTATTTGTTATAATTTTATCAAAATTTAAATAAAGCTTGGGCTATGCGATATCTTCTCATTTTACTCTTACCGAGTGTGTTGTTTTGCTTGTCTAAAAAGCATGTCGATGAAGAATTTCCACTTATTCAACCTATTGCCGTAGAATTTGCCCCAAAAAGTACCGACACTGATAAAGATCACATATTTGATCAATTTGACAAATGCCCAAACACTCCGTTAGGGTATAAAGTGGATAAGGATGGGTGTGCTCTTAAAGCCATGATCGTTCTCGTTCAGGGAAACAAACAAAACACATCGATCATCATATCTACTCAGGCAGGAAGTGTGACCATTGATGAAGTCGATCAATATGTTACGATCGCTTCCAAAAACAAGCCCCCTTCCAAGCCACAAAAAATACAAGCTAAAGAGCTCAACTCCTTCTTTGGTATGCTTTCAAGCAAGGCACAAGAAAAAAAACTTCGTTACACACTTTACTTTAATAACCTTGACATCAACAGTGAATCATCTCTAGTGCTTCAAAATCTACTCAATGAACTACAGAAGATGAAAAACCCTTCCATAAAGATCATAGGACATACCGACACGATGGGTTCTCTTCAAAAAAACTATACCCTTGGTCTTAAAAGAGCCCAATCTATCGCACAGATCATAAAAGACACAGGTATTCATTATCTCAATTTAGAAGTAGATTCTTACTCAGAAGTTAACTTGGCCATTCAAACAGAGGATAAAGTCAAAGAACAACTCAACCGGAGGGTAGAGGTATTTATTCAATAAATAAAACCATAGTATTTTTATATGTACTTGTCAGTATCTTTATCCTTGCAAATCATTACTACACCTATGCAAACAATGCAACAAAAATGTTTGACTTTAAACTATACGACCTCTTTTCAAGCCAAACACAGACACAAGAAACTTCTGCCACTTCCAATGTAGTTTTAGTAGATATAGATGAAAAAAGCCTTGATACGCTTGGACAGTGGCCGTGGCCACGGGTGATGCTGGCAAACCTGATCTCTAAACTCAACAATACCCACCCAAGCGCCATAGGGGTTGATATCATTTTTCCGGAAAAAGATCGAACCTCGCCAAAAGAGATCTCTTTGTTTTACAAAAGGTTCTACGAGATCGATAATGAAATAGTAGGCATACCAAAGTACTTGCAGGACAATGATGCCATCCTTGCAAATATACTGCGTTATACCCACAGTGTAACAAGTGTCTATCTGAGTGATGAAAAAATCTCTACAAACGAATGCAAGAACCTCGAATCTCTTCAACTCGATCCGAAATACTTTTCATTGAAGTACTCACCATATATACTCTGCAATACACCTGCTATCTCAAAGATAAACCAAAGGGTCGGTTTTATCAACACAAACATAGAAGTTGACGGTATTTTACGAAAAATGCCTCTGTTGCGATCATATAACAACACCATCATCCCTACCCTCTCTTTAGCAATGCTTCTAAGTATAGACACTGATCTGCAAGTACTGCCAAAACCTTACGGAGTAGAGATTCTCAACCACAGGATAAAAACCGACAAACACAGTGAGGTGCTTTTGAACTTTTATGAGCAAAGCTGGTATAAAAAAGTATCTGCCATTGATATACTCAATGACCAGATAGATAAAAATACTCTGCAAGGCAAAATACTCATCATAGGTTCTTCTGCCGCTGCACTGCATGACAGGGTTATCGTCTCCGGTGGCAGAACCATCATCGGGGCACAGGTTCATATCACCATGATCGATAACATCTTAAACGATCAGCTCATAGTACAACCCTACTACTACCAGTACATCAACATATTTTTGTCATTGTTTTTGACTTTTTTACTTTTTTTCTTGCTGATTAAAAAACAAAACAACCTTATCTTGGTGCTTTTTATATCCACTCTGCTACTCTCTGCTCTTGTAACTGTTTTGGCTTTAAAATCGGGAGTGTATATCTCCATAGGTTATCTTATCGCACCCTTTCTTATCCATTTTTTTGTAGTCAGTATCTTGTATATCATCATAGATACCTACGAGCGAAAAGTTTTCAGTGAAGAGCTCAACCGTTCCCATGTTGCTTTACTAGACAGTATGGTGCATGTTGCGGAGGTACACGATATTGAGACCGGTGCACATATCATCAGAACGAAAAAATATATCAAGCATCTTGCAGAACATATGCACAAAAAAGGTGTTTACGCTCAAGATCTTTCACCTACTATCATAGAGATGATGTACAGAACTGCTCCGCTGCACGATATTGGAAAAGTGGGGATTGAAGATGCCATTTTAAAAAAGCCCACCAAACTTACCCCTATAGAATATGAGGTGATGAAAACACATGCTGAACTTGGTATGCATATCATCAACAATGCGATCTCAAGCTATAAAGAAAACGACTTCTTTATCATGGCAAGAAACATAGCACACTATCACCATGAAAAGTGGGATGGTACAGGCTATCCAAAAGGGCTTAAAGGTACAGAGATCCCGCTAGAAAGCCGATTTATGGCTTTAGCAGACGTATATGATGCACTCGTGAGCAAAAGAGTTTACAAAGAATCATTTTCTTATGAGAAAACACTGCAGATCATCATCGATGGGAGAGGGAAACATTTTGACCCGTTTTTACTAGATGCTTTTATTGAGATCGAAGATCAATTCAGAGAGATAGCCCAGACATATCTGGACAAATAACACAAGGAGTACCTATGAGATATTTACTGACACTGCTGCTTTTGATAGCTAATATTTATGCGGCGGATATTGCCATAGTCAAAGAGATCAACGGAGATGTAAGAGCTAAAACCCAACAAAGTACACATCAACTTGTACTAGGGGAACGGCTGAGTGAGCAGATGATTATCATCACAAAGGCAAACAGCTCTCTTAAAATCATTTTCAATGATAACTCCACTCTCGTTTTAGGGGAAAACTCCCTGCTTAACTTGAAAACATTTGTTTTTAAGCCTATGTCACAAGAGTACGAGTTCAAGCTCTTTTTACAAAAAGGTTCACTCTCTTTTGAGTCTGGAAAAATCGGAGAACTCTCACCCGAAAGCTTTGAGCTTAAAATCCCAGAGGGTATTGTAGCCATCAGAGGAACCAAATTTTTAGTGATGGTTCAGTAGCTAGAGGGAACAATTCTAAAATCAACTTTTTTATGAAAAAAACTTCAAAGCTAACTAACTATGCTATTTCTCTGGATAATTCCATAGACTCAGATGAGTTTTTTAGTATAAGTTTTTTAATCTCATTTTGAGAATAATCACCTAGAAAATCCGCTTCACCAAGAAGATCAGCTCTTATTTGTGTCGTTAAGTTCGCCAAACTTTCCGAAATTATAATGGAGTCTTGAACGCTTATCTTTCTATCATGTGCTACATAATTTAATGATTCTAGAAAATTGTGGTACTCTTTTAAAACCTGTGGTGAAGAAAATATTGCCAATCTATGTGTTAAAAATTGAAGATTTACCAAATCTCTATCTGTTACTTCCATCGAAATCGTAATATTTTCTATTTTTTGTATCAACTCTTCATAAGTTTTAGTTTTTAAGTCTAAAAATTTTATATTTTGTTCTTTTTTAATATCTACAGCAGTTTGCTGGTTTAATAAAAGTGCTGTGATTAAAATAGTTGCAACCGTACCTAAAATAATTAACACTATTTCTTGAGTAAATGGTGTTGTATCTGTAACTTTGTAAGCATACCTCAGAAAAAAATACCCACCAATAACTGTCATTGATGTTAATATTAACAAAATTATGGTTTTATATTTTTGCTTCAATTTTTGTCCTTAAGAGATTCTATACTTCCCCTCCCCTGCTTCATCTGAATAAAAAAAGATCACCCGCATTTATGTAAAATATAGCGTAGCGATAAAGTTTGTAGAACAATTATATCAAAACTCAAGTAAACTTCTCTTGAGCTTTACGTTTTGCTAAACACATAAAAATGACACAATGAAGCAGATCGGGAAATATTTTCAATTCTTGCATCTTCTTCTTTTATTATATGACAGAAAATACCTGTAAAAAATTCTAAAAGGTTTCACTCTTGCAACTCTTTGGAAACACTGTAACTATACCCCTCTTTTGCCAATATTGCGGCTCCAAGTGCAGTAGTGATCTGTGGATATTCAGGAATCGCCAACTCGCACCCAAGTTCATCCTCAATAGCAGCGACCAATCCGGCATTGAGTGCGGGTCCTCCATCAAAATAGATCACCCCATTTAAGCCTACTTTTTTGGCCAAGCGAATAATACGTTTCGCGATAGAAAAATGGATACCTGCAACAATATCCTCCTTGCTATGCTCATTTCCAAGCAGACCTATAATCTCTGATTCTGCAAATACTGCACAGGTACTATTAATAGAGAGTGGTGTACCGCTTGCATTAAAGTGGCATTCACCAAGCTCTTCTACATCTATTTCAAGTTTTGCCGCTGCCACATCCAAAAACTTTCCTGTACCCGCAGCACAACGATCATTCATTGCAAAATTTACAACATGCCCATGCTCATCCAGCCCTATCGCCTTGGAGTCTTGACCTCCAATGTTAATAATTGTGCGAATGGTACCAAATGATTCCCCCGCCTTGACTGCACCAAAGGCATTTGCAGTAATCTCACTAATGGTCTCATCTGCCTCTTTAAAAAGCTTGCGTCCATATCCTGTCGAGACGATATAGACAATATCATTCAGAGTTATACCGATATCTTGGACCAACTGTGCAAGACTCTCTTTTGCATATTTGTAGAACATGCTGCCGCTTCCGGATACCTTTTGTCCAACAATATTGGCATCCTTATCGATGATCACGATTTTGATCGCTGTAGATCCAATATCAATTCCTGCATAATATGGCATATTCTCTCCTATCCCTCTTGTTTTCTTCTGTTTTTAACTTTTAATGACTCCATAAACGCTTCTATACGTGTAGAGAGCTGTCCTCCTTGTCCGGGACTATAGTCCGTTTCAACATAAAGCATAGGAATGCCAAGCGCCTCCATCTGTTGCTGGATACTTCTTTGTTCCATTTCATACACCTGACATCCCGCAAAAGACTGATAAACAACTCCATCGACATTATAACTCTCTATAAGCTCTTTGAGTCTTCTTTTTCTGTCATCATTCTTAGTAAAAATAGGACAAGTACACCCTTTTAAGTATCTATCTGCAACCGCATCAACCATATCATACATAAACCACTCATCCACAGAAACCATATCATTAAAAAGCCGGTTAGCAGAACAGCTCTCGTCTGCCACAATCACACCATCTGCCTGCTCTATCATATAAGGAAGTTTCAAATTAGGAAATATTGGCGGTGAACCGGTATAAAGAATACGTGGTGAGCGCTTCCCTGCAGCACTAGTCCCCTCTTTAACTCTTGCCTCTGCTTCACTGCAGACTGCCAAGGTCATCTCTGTCCATCGCTCTATATCATCAAAAAAGAAGGCATTGGTAATCAAAAATATATCTTTACCTAAAATAGGCACCGACTTCAACTTGCGCAGCTCATTAAGACGATGATAGGCAAGCTGTGCTTTTCCCACTTTTTGTATCGCAGATTTAAGTGATCTGCGATTGATCTTTCTTCCCAGATCTTTGGAGAGGTCTTTTGTAAACTTGCGTATTGTACGCCTCCAGTATTCTCTACTCTCTTCACTCTCTTTTACGCGGGGAAACTCCATATGATAGACATCATATCCTATCTCCTCCACCATAGAGATCGATTTGGTTTTCTGGTCACACGTTGTGGGATGTACAAGATAATCCAGTTTATCGACTCCTGGAATATCCTCTTGTTTAAGCATACCAAGCGTTGCTTTGACAAGAGAGCATGATTTTGCAGGCATAAACTCCCCGCCACTCTGTTCATTGGTATGAAAACCGTTACACAAACGTACAGGCACTGCATCCATAGCATAAATAATCTCATAAGGGATCTGTATGCAGAGTGTGCCTACCATCGGTTTTGCTGAATGTAGCTTCTCCCTCCTGCAGTAAACTTTTTCAAAAAGCTCATAAAAATAATCCATTGAGCTGAGAGGTTTGGAAAAATCATGACGCAAAGCATCCAGCATTTTTAAAGCCTCCATCGCCTCATGCCTCTGATGTCTTGCCTTTGGATCTTCTACTTTACGTACTCTTCTAGTGGCTTTTTCCGGTTGTTCATTCTGTTTCATCTTCAAATCCCATTCGTTTTGCAAATCCACCTTTTGTCGATTTAAAAATAGCCCACTTTACAATATCGACCTGCAAAGCATCTTCCTCGGGGCAAGCCGCCACACACTTCAAACAAAAAATACAATCATCACGTAAAATATCCCTGCTCTTAACATCATCTGCAATATCCCATATCTGCATATCACAAACCCTGTAACAATCCCCGCATTTTGTACATTTTTCACCATCTTTTTTGAGTTTCAATAGTGCAAACGGACTAAAAATATAATGCATTGCACTCATAGGACAGAAAAAACAGAAAAAACGTTTTTTTATAAATGATCCAACAAAAAACACTACAGTAAAAGCAATACCAAACGTTGTAAGGAAAATAGCCGTCTTACTTGAGAAATCAATACTCCATTGACTAAAATCTCCAACAAACATAGGTGTAATAAGCCTTCCTGGACACATTTTACAAAAAGCGCCACGCCATTCAGGATCAAGCAATCCGGCTCCTATAAGCAAAGGAAAAAGAAGCACTATTAATAAAAAAATATATTTTATTTTTTTAAGAGACTTGAATGATTCTTCACTATATGTACTGTAAGGGATCCCAAGCCTTTTACGCAGAGCTGTTATCCAATCCTGCATAGTACCCAATGGGCAGGCATAGCCACACCATGCTTTGTTAAAAACAATAAACCATAAGATGAAAACACCAAAAGCACTCAATACTCCTAAACTAGCACCACTAAAAAGCCTTTCCCATGGGCGTGCCAATTGATGTTGCAGGGACATAAAGTAACAAACACCCCCTGCTTCCCGATCATATCCACATGAAAAAACAGGGATCTCTCGTCCAACATCAATAGCTACATAACCACCATATACAAAAATGACAAAGAGAAAAAGCTGTATCCAAAAACGAAACTTACGAATATCTGCCTTTTGTATTTTTTGAAAAATTTTATTTATCATCATCGATCCGTACCTCTTTAAAAGGTTTATGTATACGATAACGATAAAGGAAAACTCCTCCTCCAAAAACGATCAATAATAATAATGTTATCAGCATACCGTAAGCATAAGACTGATATTCAGATCTAGAAGGTCTAAACTCATCTTGTAACGTCATGGTATAGACCTTACCTTCAACATCTTTATAGCGCGTTGTAAGTGTATATTTTTCCCGAAAACGCTTATTGTATTTATCCCAATCAGGATAATAGTCTTTTATCAGTGTGAAACTCACTGAGCCGTTTTCATCTGTTGTGGCATGTTTTTGCCATCCAAACTGTGTATTTAAAATGACTTGTGCATCTTTAAGAGGTTTTTGATCCTTAAGCACTTTGAATTGAAGCTTTTCTCCTGTAGTTGGTCTTGAATAGAAGGTTTCATCTTTGCTTCGTATTCTCAGTATATCAAAAGGCACCTCTGGTATTGTTTTTGCACGCATCATCTCTTTATCATATGTTTCATCACTGCTATGATCAAAACGCTTAAACTCATATTTAGCTATATTAACACTGTGCTCATCCTCGGCTATATAGTAAACCTTGTAGTAGCCGCTTTTTGGCATCTCAAAACTAATAGCAGTGCATCCTTCTTTACTTTTGACTTTAGGTATAGAGACTTCATTCATTACGTTTGTAACAAAAAATCTTCCTTGTATATTCTCTACGCACAATGGATGTGTGATATCGTCACCGGTTACAAGCCATACTTTTTTGCTAGGTACACGGTTGGCGTCTCGTCCGTGCATCATCCCTCCCATGCCGCTGTGGTTCATTTTTCCTTTTTGTATAAAAGGTTTTTTATCAGTAAAATATATGGGTGTTTCCCCATCAACCGTCTTATAAACTTTCATATCCTCAAAATCTTTCATCGCCACACGAAGCGCCTCAGAAAAGTCAACAACTTCTCCATGAAATGCTTTAGCAAACTCTTGAGCATCTTTCTCTTGAGCAAAAGCATATTTGCTAACTTCACTCATTGTTGCACTTTTTGTACTGCCAAGCACATAAAAAGCTTCTTTAGCATCGATGAACTTTAATGTTTTTGTATCAACTACCTGAATCTGTTCAAGCTTCATATTCTTTATTTTTTTCTCTTCTGTCAAACAATGAATGGAACAGTATTGTCTCGCTTTTTCATGAAAAATCGCTGCATGATTTGTTTTATAAAACCTTGAAAGTTTCATACCGCAAGCAGCACAAGACGCAGCATCTTTTCCCTTTTGTAATAAAATTGCTTCGTCTGCTTTAACACTTTGAAAAAGTGTACCGCCATGCATACTGTGTCCACCATGGGAACGTTCTACCCGTCCATAGGTATCGAGTATGTAACTTCTATAACTGTTGACACCTATAAAAAAGAAGATCAGAAGTCCGGCAAACGGGTAAGCAAGTAATTTTCTTGTTTTACTTGCTTCAATATATGCCA
>JALWLL010000115.1 GCA_026996295.1 Sulfurimonas sp. | reverse complement strand
TCGTTTTGAGATAGATATAGACTCAGAAGTGATCGATGAAGCACTGAATCTTTATGATAAGTTTGATGACCCATCAAACCCTGTGCCGGTAGTAAAAGTAAAAGAGAACCTTTATGTGAGTGAGCTTTACCATGGTCCTACCCGTGCTTTTAAAGATATGGCACTGCAACCTTTTGGGATCGTGCTCTCTTCAATCGCACAGAAAAAAAATGAAAACTACCTTATTTTAGCCGCAACAAGCGGTGATACGGGTCCCGCAGCCTTAGAAACCTTTAAAAACCGTGCAAATGTAAAAGTGGCCTGTTTATACCCAGATGGCGGAACGAGCGATGTTCAGCGTCTTCAAATGGTTACAGAAGATGCAGCCAACCTGAAAGTGATAGGTATCAATGGTGTTTTTGATGATGCACAAAGTGCACTGAAAAGACTTTTGGCTTCTGAAGAGTTTAAAAAAGCACTGGATGAAAAAAATGTTTCCCTCTCAGCCGCGAACTCTGTAAATTTCGGGCGTATCATCTTTCAAATCATTTACCATATTCACAGTTATTTAGAGCTTGTTCGCCAGAATGCTCTAAGTATGGGAGAGAAGGTTTACCTTAATGTTCCAAGTGGAAACTTTGGAAACGCTCTTGGTGGTTACTATGCCATGAAAATGGGACTTCCTGTTGAGAAGATCATTATCTCTTCAAATGAGAACAATGTTCTTACCGAGCTTATTCAAAATGGAAAGTATGATATAGTAGGGAAGAACGTTGTGGGTACGACATCTCCAGCGATGGATATTTTAAAATCTTCAAATGTTGAAAGAGTTTTGTATGATATGTTTGGTGATGTAAGAACCAAAGAGCTTATGTCCGATCTGGAGGCAAAGAGTGCTTATGAACTGACTCAAGATGAGCTTGCACAGCTACAAGAGGTATTTGATGCTGATTTTTGTAATGGTGATGAGGGCAAAAAATATATCAAAGAGACGTTTGAAAAAGACGCTTACCTTATGGATCCACATACGGCAACATGTTTTAAAGCATATGAAACCAAATGCAAAAAGGAGATCAAAACTATTGTGTACTCAACTGCCGAGTGGACAAAGTTTTCACCTGTTATTGCAAATGCACTTACAGGGGAGGTCGATACGGAAGATCTTGTCGCTTTAGAATCGATCGCTAAAAATGCAAATGTTGAGATACCTGCCATGATAAAAGAGCTTTTCTCTAAAGAGATAGCACAAAGTACGATTATCGAAAAAGAAGAGATAGAAAAAGAGATTTTAAAATTTTTATAATGTAGTTGGCGTGATTTACCTACCCCTTAGGGATGAGTGAATCACTCTCTACAACGACAGTGTTTGCGATCTTATCGTGAAGTGTTTGTTTTTTGCTTGTAAAGGCACCCACAACAAACCCGAGTAACAATGGAATACTTGATACTATATAACCCAAAAATCTTTTTATCGCCTGTTTGTAACTTATGGTCTCAAAAGTGTTTGCATCGAGCACTTTGATCTTCATAAGTTTTTTCCCGGGAGTTGCACCGTCGAGTTGTACCCACATATATATAATAACACCAACTAAAAGAAGTGTTGTCAGTGTTCTTTGTATAGCTACCTGAAAAGAGTCTTCAAAAAATGGAAAAGGCAACAAGAGAACAATAGTTATAAAAGCAAAGATCGCATTGTCTATGGTAAAAGCTATCCATCTTGGAAGAAAGCCCGCATAGACAACTTTGCTCTCGTCATATTTGGTATTTGTCTGCATAATGCTATAGTTCCTTTTTTGTGTGATTATAGCAAAACAAACATAACTATTAATTTAAAATTAATTTTTTTATATAGCACTATAATTAAAGATAGTGAGTTTTAAAGTTCTTTGGCTTTTTTGTATGCTTTTTCTATGGCACTCATGCATCCGTTTCTCACACCCGCTTCTTCCAGTGCACCGTAACCTGCTGCTGTTGTGCCTCCTGGACTCATAACACCGTCTTTGAGAAGTGCAGGGTGTATCTCTTGTATGAGTTCGCCAAAACCGCTAAAGAGCCCTCTCATGATACACATCGCATCATCTCGTTTGAGTCCTTGTTGTACTGCGCCATCTGCTAAAGCTTCGGCAATAAGTGCCAGATATGCAGGGCCGCTTCCAGCGAGTGCAGTTGCAATATCTAACTCCTTTTCACTTGCAAGCCACAGCGTTGTACCGATGGCACTGAGGATCTCTTGAGCCTCTTGTTTAAATGCTTCATCTCCGCTGAGTGTTGTCATCGATTTATGAACGCTTGCGGCAAGGTTTGGCATGGCTCTGATTACAGCATGTGGATTGAGGTTCTCTCGAAGTTTTTCTATGCTTGTTCCCGCCAAAACAGAGTAAAGAACTCTTGCCTGCCCCTGTAAATAGTTGGCAACCTCTTCAACATTGGCAGGTTTTACACAAAAAAGTACGGTTTTATCTTCCACATCAAAGCCATCGAGGAGGAACTTCTCAGTTGGGACACCCAGCGCTTTTTCAAACTTCTCAAGTTTTGCCATATCTCTTCCGACAACTTCTATCTTGTAGTTGTCTTTTAGACCTTTGGCAATACTAAGCGCCATATTTCCATTTCCAATAAAAGTTATAGTTTTCATAATAGTCCTAAATTTTTTATGGTAGTATAACATTATTAGACTATAAGGTATAAATATGGAAAAATTTTTAGAAGAAGCAAAGAGTGCCAGTCGGGTACTCTCAACCCTTAGCGGTGCAAAGAAAAACACAATTTTAAAAGAGATGGCAAATGCGCTCAGAAGCAACACTATGAATCTCTTGGAAGCGAATGCACTTGATATGGCAGATGCTGATAAAAATAACCTCACAGCAGCACTCAAAGACAGGCTCTTACTTGATGAGCAGCGTATAGATGCTATGGCTGTAGCTATCGAAGAGATCGCGGCACTAAAAGAGCCGGTTGGGCGTGTGCTTGAGGGCTGGGTAACGGAAGATGGGCTCAAAATTGAGAAAGTTTCTATCCCCATAGGTGTGATAGGTATCATCTATGAGTCGCGTCCAAATGTAACAAGTGACACGGCAGCGCTGTGTTTTAAAAGCTCAAATGTATGTGTTTTAAAAGGTGGAAAAGAGGCTGAGCACTCAAACAAAGCAATAGCCAAAGTATTGCAAGCAGTTCTTAAAAGAAACGACCTGCCTGAGTCTTTGGTCTCACTTATCCCTGATTCCTCAAGGGAGGGTGTCGCCAAGCTTATAAAAATGGACAAGTATGTTGATCTTATCATTCCACGCGGTGGTGCAGGGCTTATAAGTTATGTAAGTGAGAATGCAACTGTGAGTGTTGTCAAACATGACAAAGGGCAGTGTCATACTTATATAGATAAAGATGCAAAGCTTGATAATGCCATAGCAATTGCCCTCAACGCAAAAGTACAACGTCCGGGAGTGTGTAACGCTATGGAGACGCTGCTTGTTGATATGGAGATAGCTGAGCGGGCACTTCCAATGTTAAAAGAGGAGTTTGATAAAGCACAAACACAACTCAAAGGGTGTCTTCATACTCAAAAAATCATAGAAGTTGCCAATGCAACAGAGCAAGACTATGATACAGAATATTTAGCGAACATTTTAAACATAAAGATAGTTGATGGTGTTGAAGAAGCGATCGAGCATATAGTGAAGTTTGGTTCCGGTCATTCAGAAGCTATCATTACAGAAAACATTACAACTGCGGAAAAGTTCTTAAATGCCATAGATGCTGCGGCAGTGTATGTGAATGCATCTACACGTTTTACTGACGGTGGAGCATTCGGATTTGGTGCGGAAGTGGGGATCAGTACCAACAAGTTACATGCCCGTGGACCGATGGGTATAGAGGGATTGACAACATACAAGTTTAAGATATATGGCAGTGGGCAAATTAGATAATTTTGAAAATATTATACATTGTTGATACATATCAATGGCATAGAGGCAAGTTTAAAATATAATAACCAATATCAATTAAATAAATAAAAAAAAGGATATTGCATGTCTCTTATACCGAGTGAAGCACAAAAAATAGAAGTTGAAGGTGCTACGACAGATTTTTATGAAAACACGGAAGATGGGGTGAAAGTGTATTATTTTGACACTTCAAAACTTGGACCTCCACATCCGATGGTCAATGCAATGAGTGGTCTTGCTCTTATAAAAGGAACAAAAGATAAACTGGTTATGATAAACCATAAAACACCCGGTGGTCTTTTTGGGAAACTTCAAGCTGATGTTGCTTATGTTGTGCAGGAGTTGGACAACGGTTTGGTTAAGGTGGTCTTTAGCAGCGTAGATGGTGCAGGTGTTGAATCTGACTTGACTCAGACGAGTTGTAGCGGTTAAAAGAGTTTTATGTTTTCAATCTCACAAGATTTTGCTCCCCCGTTTAAACTGATCTCCCCGTTTTTTATTTTGGGGAGTCTGTTTTATCTTTTTTCATCATGCTACATTTTTTTTATAGACGCATCCTCTTTAACAACACTTGATACTGGTGTACTGGGTTTTGTTCATCTGTTCTTGCTCGGTTTTGTGATGATGGTGATCTTTGGAGCTATGGCACAGTTGGTTCCCGTAGTTTTGGAAGTGGGGCATTTTGGGGTGGAGCTGTTTTATGCTATATGGCCTTTATTGCTCATAGGCACCTTGTTGATGGTGGCAGGTTTTGTGGCATTGCCGGCACTGCTTCCCTATGGGGGTGTTGTGGTTTTGATCTCGATGATGATCTTTGTTATGGAGATATTTTTGACCATCTCTAAAGTCAAAAAGCTCAATATGGTCATGAGCAGTGTACTGATATCAAACACATTTTTGTTTTTTGGGATTATTGTCGGTCTGGTAATGGCACTTGCATACGCCGGAACGATTGATGCCGATATAGCTTCACTGTTACGTGCTCATGTATATCTTGTTATAGCCGGTTATATCAGTGTAACCATCATGGGGCTCTCTGTTGTCTTGCTTCCGATGTTTGGTCTCTCTCACGGTTTTTCTATGAAACCGCTTGAAGTGGCACTTTATGGAATGGGTAGCAGTGTTGTGTTAGTTGTGCTTTCATCTTTTTTAAAGTTCGCTTTTTTAGAGTATGCTGGGTATGCTTTGGCGATAGTCTCACTTTTTATCTATTTTTACCTTGTGCTGAGTATCTATAAGACAAGGGCAAGAAAAGAGAATGATATCTATGTGGTCTCACTGATCTTTTCGTATATCTCATTGGTGATTTCACTGTTGATGGGAATAGTCTATTTTATAACTTCGTATGAACCTATTTTACTCGCAATAGGTTGGCTTATGTTTGTAGGTTATTTTGGGTTTTTAATAACGGGGCATATCTATAAAATCATTCCTTTTTTGGTGTGGTTTGAAAGGTTTTCACCTCTTGTTGGAAAACAAAAAGTACCTATGCTTGTAGATATGGTACCGATAAAAAGCTCTTCTGCACAGTTTATTTTTTGTGCGGCTGGTGTGAGTTTGGTGTGTGTTGCGATTTTGCTGCAAAACGATATGCTTCTCAAAGCCGGTGCATCCTTTTTAGTGGTTGGTGCAGTGGCGTTTTTTAGAAGTGTACTTTATATGATAAATTTTAAATAAGGAAAAATAATATGTATACAAAAGAGGAACTTTTTAAGGCGATTTCAACTGTTATAGACCCGGAAGTTGGATTTAATCTCGTGGAGATGGGGCTTATTTATGATGCTGAGTGTGATGAGGAGGGCAAAGCAAAAGTAACGATGACCCTCTCTACAAAAGCGTGTCCTTTGCATCAGATGATAGTGCAGTGGGTAAAAGAGTCAGTTGAAAAGCTCGATGGGATACAAGAGGTTGAAGTAGATCTTGTTTGGGAGCCTGAGTGGAACATAACCATGGCTGATGATCATGTAAAAAAAGCGCTTGGCGGCGGTTGAGAAGTAAACTCTTAGATGAGTTTACTTGCGTGTTTTTTTCTTCTCTTCGTTAAAACTCTTTTTAATCTGTACTAATTCATAAACAGATATTTCAGGCAAAGCGTTTTGTATAAGCTTGTCAGTTGCTTCGTACTTTCCTTTGATCTTGTCTATGTATTTGTACGCACTTGGTTTGACCTCACTCATCGCTATGTTTATGGAACCTGCCCAAAGTAAAATGATAGCTATCCACACAAACTTTTTTGCACCTGCATAGACTCCGATAAAGTGAAAAATGATACTTAGGATTACTCCTGTGATAAGAATCAGACTTAGACTCATTAGTTTAAGTGCTCCCCTCTTGGTTTCATATCGATACCGGTCCCTTCAAACATTTTGTCTCCAAAACTTTTGACTGCGAAAGTCCCAAATATCATTAAAATAATAACAAATAAAAGGAAAAACAGTGCCATACCATAACGCTTTAAAATACTTTTCATTGTTGATCCTTTTATCGTATAAGAAAATTGCTTTTTTTGAATAGAGTAAATTTTGTATATTCTTTGTAGTCTTCGAGTCCAAGTTTCTTAGCGATCTTTGGATTGACTATATAATGACCAAGTTCAACTATGACTCTGTCATTGTCTTGAAGATGTTCATTGAAATTGATCAGGCGGTTTTCATTTGCCTGTATATGGGTGTTTTTCAAAACAGAGTCTGCCACCCACGGCATAGCAGGCTTGGAATCTTTTCCAATAATGCGCATAAATTTTACAGAAGGAAGTTTGATAGTCTTACCATCTCTTTGAATATGTACACGCAACTCTCCAACACGAAGAGGGTGGAGTAAGAGTTGATGGTTTGCGGTATTTTTAATCCTTACAACAAAACCGTCATCGCTTTTATTTAAGTAGATTTTGACATATTTTGCAAGCATTTGCGGCTTGTGCATAGCCCCTGTAAACCCGTGATATCGATGTGTTTTGGAGTCTTTGGCTGTTGTAAAACTTCCTTGAACCATAGGCATATGACATGTTATACAGTTCTCATCTTCTGTATTTGTATTTTCTTTGAGATCCATATTACAGATATCAAAGTTGTGAGAGTTTTGTTTGTGAGAGTGGCATCCTGTACAGATTTTTCCATTGTAGAAGTTTTCGTTTGAGAAGTCTATTTTATGAAAGGGTGAACCGGTTTTTTTACTCAGAAGCCCAAAAAGAGAGCTTTCGATTGTGTACTCTTTGTCATGTGTATCTTTTTCACCTTTGCGTGCAGAGAACATAGTTCTGTTTGCATCTGTCAAAATATTTGTATTGGCTTTTGCATGATACTCTACATCTTTGATGCTGTGACAGTAAACACACGAGATAGCCTCCTGTTGTGCTTTTGAACTTTTCTGTGGCAAAGCGGTTTCATTGTTTGCTAAAGCGTTGAGAAGTTTTGTATCTGTCGGTGTATGGCATTTGGCACATTTGTACTGTCCTTTTTTCTTTGCCGGATGTTTTTCCCAAATTGCTTTATGGATAGGGTCTTTAAATATGGTTGCATTTTTATGAGCAGAGCCAAAGTGTTCTTTGTAGATGATGGGATGGCATGTTTTACATGTTTTTGAAGGTTCAAAGGAATCAAGAGCACCAAGCGAAAAGAAAGCAAGCGTGAGAATTAAGAGTATTTTTTTCATTGTTGGTGTTCTGCCGCTTCTTTTGCCAACTCTGGCGCTATAGGTGCATAGTCAACACACCTGGAAGTGTGAAAGACTCTTGCAACATTGTCTGAGGCAAAGTGGTCACCCTCCAATCTCCACTCAAGCTCTTTTGAGATAAGTACTGAGCGGGATATGGTTCTGTGCATTTTATTTTCACAAATGATAGTTCCGCCTTCATTGAAGATCTGCTTGACACCTGCCATTCTTTTGGTGGTTACGAGGTAATGCAGACTTATCATAATGGCAAAGAGGGTAAAAACACCGATCATACCCCTTTTAAAGGCAACCTTTGGCATAAAGTCTCTCGTAGTTACAAATGCCGTAACTGCTAAAAAGAAGATGCCGATAACAATATAAACGATCTCAAGTTCAAAAAACAGGTTCATGATTTTCCTTTGGTTTTACTATGCTGTATGTTGATTTTCCCAAGCTTCAAAAGCTGGAGTGAAGTACTCTATGCGTACTTTTTTAAACTCACGTGATGAGTAAAGCGGCATATGTGTTTTTGCATCGATCTCTTGCGACATCTCTGCAATAATGCTGTTTGTTTCTTCTGTAGTTTTGCCATGAACCATAGTAAAGAGGTTATAGGGCCAGTTTTCATATTTTGGACGCAAATAGCAGTGACTAACGGCACTAAAAGCGGCAGCTTTCTCACCGATCTCTTCACCTTTGTTCTCATCAACATCCCAGACAACCATTGCATTTGCATTGAATCCCGCTTTTCTGTGATTTAAGATAGAAGCAAAGCGACGCATAATACCTGCATCTTGAAGCTCTTGTAAAATAGAGAAAAATGTTTCATAGTCTATCTCAAGTTCATCTACAATCTTTTTAAAAGGCTCACTTGTGATCTCTATATCGTACTGAGCCTTTTGAATGATCTTATGGTGAAGTTCTGAGAGCTCTATCTCTTTATGTTTAACTTTTTTAACCTTCTCTTTTTTGTCATCTTTACCGGTTGTATTGAGCTTAACAGAGATCTTAAAGAGTTTGAGTGTCGGAAGCATGATATAGTCCTGTGCCTGCGTGAGCTCTGAAAGTATCTCCAGTGTTTTTTCAAGTCCCAGTTTTGAGTCCGGCGCAACAGCCAGTGTGAACCATATGTTAAAATCATGGTTCCGCTCATAGTTGTGTGAAATTCCCGGGTGTGCGTTGATGATCTTGACCGCATCATCGATTTTTTCAGGAGCGATCTTAAAGGCGACCAAAGAAGATACATACCCTAAGCGTTTTGTATCAAAGATTGCAGATGTTTGACGAATGATATCTTTTTCTTTTTCCTCCTGAAGTATAGCAAGAACCTCTGCCTCACTTACTCCAAGCTCATCTGCTATCACTTGAAACGGTTTTGCTTCCAGCGGAAACTTCTTTTGTATTCTTGATAATATTTCTTCTCTCATAATTACTACTTTTAATGTGAATTTTTCAAGTTATGCAAAGATTGTAATCAATTTTATAGAAAATGTAATTGATGTGTATCAAGTACAATTATGCCATATTTAGGGTATTGTTACATCTAAGAATGTATAATTTGTATCGTATTATATCTCTTGTAGATTAAAGGAGCATAGTTGAGTTATTTCCCAGCCTTTTTAAAGCTTGATAACAAAAAAATTTTAATAGTCGGCGGTGGGAATATCGCTTATGAAAAGTTGCAACGTCTTTTGGATTTTACAAAAGATATCACGGTGATCGCACCACAACTCTCTGCGGAGATGTTTGATGCGATAGAAAAAGAGAAGCTCGAACTCAAAAAACGTTCATATGAAAAAGGGGATATCAAAGAGTTTGCTGTTGTTATCATAGCTGTAGATGATATACCTCTTCAAGCGGAGATTTTTGAGGAATCCAAAGAGTATAAATGTTTGTGCAATGCGGTTGATTCGGTAGATTATTGTGATTTTATCTTTCCCTCCTATGTGAAACAAGATGATCTCACTATCGCTGTATCGACCTCTGGAGCCTCTCCGGCTGTAGCAAAACACTTTAAGCGTTATCTGCAAGAGCATATACCTTCTGGACTCTCAGAGTTTTTACAAGAGATGAAAGACTTAAGAGGTACACTTCCAAAAGGGAAGCAAAGAATGAAGATGCTTGATGAAAAAGCAAAAAAATATTTTGAGACTTGGAGTAAAAAATGAATGTAAAAAAAGCGCTGATAATGGGAGTGGTTTTTGCCTTTTTGATTATGGGATTTGTTGCGATGCAACGTGCCATGCCGGAGGCAAAAGAGGATCGTATCTATAAAGCAGTAAAGGTGTACAGTCCTTACAAACTTGAAAAAAGAATAGGTGGATTGAGTATAGTAAACACCCAAACGGGTGAAAAAGAGAAGCCGGATGCTGCTGAAGTTCTTTTGCGTCTTGATGAACTTGACAAACAATGGGGTAAGAAGCATCTTAAAGTTAGTGGTAACGAAGTTCTTGTTTTAGGAGAGAATAACCAAACGATAGTGAGGATTTTTATTAAAAATGAAAAAGAAAGAGCATTCCTTCACAACTTCTTCGGCATCTAATGTTCCAAAAGTAGTGCTTATTAGCGGTGCAAGTTCCGGCATGGGCAGGGCTACTGCCAAGATATTGGCAGAGAAGGGCTTTATAGTATATGCCGGAAGCAGAGATAGCGCAAAACTTGAATCCCTAAAATCAGAAAACTTTTTTCCCCTAGATCTGGATATTACTAATCATCAAAGTATTCAGCAGAGTGTTGCAATTATCCTTAAGAGACATAAAAAAATAGATGTTCTTGTCAATAATGCAGGTTACGGGCTGGTCTCTACCGTAGAAGATGTTTCAGAAGAGGAGATGTTTGATCAGTTTAACATCAATGTTTTTGCTCTGCTTCGAGTTACAAAAGAGGTGATACCTGTTATGAGAGCCAACAGATCAGGTGTTATCATAAATATCAGCTCATTTCTTGGCAAAATAGGACTTCCCCTTTTTACTATGTATAATGCCAGTAAGTATGCGGTTGAGGGGATCACCGATTCACTTCGTTATGAGCTCAAAGATTTTAACATCAGGGTTCACTCTGTTATGCCGGGATTTTTTGATACGAATTTTGCCAGAGACAATCTTGTGACAAACCCAAAAACATTTAGTTCTGATTCTGCATATGCTGCAATTGTTTCAACTTTGGCACCGGTTATAGTGGAGCAGATCAACAAAGGCAATGAACCCAAAGAGGTGGGGGAGATGATCTTGAAAATCATTGAAAATGAGCATTATCCCGCCAGAAATACCATAGGTGACAGGGCTGAAAAGTTTATTCCTATGAGAAAAGAGTTGAGTGATGAAGATTTTGAAAGAAGAGTACGTGAGTACTACAGCCTCTAATGGAAAGTTTCTTCTTTAACATCACTGATACCCGTTATAAGAGAACAGAATTTTTAAAACATAACACAAACCATATAAGTAGAGTGGATATCTCTAACGGTATTGTCTTTTTAGATATCTCCTTGGATGCTTTTACTACACTTGATTTTCCTATTAAAAACTTAGACAGAATGCTTATGATATGCGTACTCAAAGAGGGTACGTTGATGATAGAGGATCATATTGCGAAAAAAGTTTACGATTTTCATGCACATAACATCGGTATATATTGCTCTTCACGTCAAGATATCACACTGCGAACAACACATAAAAGATCAAATATCTTTATCTTGTTTGTAGCAGATTTTTTTCTAAAAAGATATTTGACATCCAATGAACATGAACCTGTTGATTTTTTATATAATAAACTTCAAGGTGAGATATCTTTAGAGCTTTTAAATACACAGCCTACAGATGCACTGAGCCTATACCTGATCGATAAGATTGTGAATGTACAACAATACTCAAATATGAAAAGTATCCGTTGTGAACATAATGTTGTAGAGTTTATTATCCATAGACTTTCTTTGTTTGACATGCCTGTTCAAGATATAAGTGATGAGGAGGTTTGTATATCCAGGCGAGCAAAAGATATACTTCTGAAGAGTTTCATTAACCCACCAACCATTGCGACTATCGCACATCTATGTGCTACAAACGAATCAAAACTGAAAAAAGTTTTTAAAAAGGTTTACCATACGACCATCTACAGTTATATACAAAAACTAAGACTTGAAGAAGCCAATATTTTACTTAAAGAGCAAACCCTTACCATAGGTGAAATAAGTAAAAAAGTAGGGTATAGACATCAAGGTCATTTTAGTAAAGTGTTTTTCAAAAGCTATGGTATCTATCCAAAAGATCTCCTTAAAAGAAATACTTAGTTATAAAAAATCCCTTAGTGCTAAAATAAAAATCTTTTAGTGCTAAAATGGTATCTATTATCGGCGAAAATCTTGATACAATTTTCTATGAACTCTTTTTAACAGGAGGTAGTTATGAAGTATATTATAGTTTTTATTATGATCTTCTCTTGTGCGTTTGCAACACAGGGGATGAGAGAAAAAGCGCTTGAGAAGGGTTTGCGTTCCATACCTTTGGATTTTGAACTTCTTAAAGCTCAGGTAGATGATGAACAAAACCCTATGGCAATTCCTAAAATCAAACTTGGGAAGAAACTTTTTTTTGATAAAAATCTTTCCAAAGATAAAACGATAGCCTGTGCTTCGTGCCATGATATAAAAAAAGGGGGAGAGGACTCACTGCCAACAGCCATAGGCTACAAAAAGCAAGCAAACCCAAACCATTTGAACTCTCCCACTGTTCTCAACACAGCATATTCAAAACATTTTTTTTGGGATGGTAGAGCAAGTTCACTGCGTGAGCAGGCGCGAGGCCCTATGCAGGCACATTTTGAAATGGCATCGACTCCTGAGCTTGTAGAGCAAAGAGTCAAGGAGAACCCCGAGTATGTTCAGATGTTTCAAAAAGTCTTTGGTGATGATGCCATCACTTTTGATAATATCACAAAAGCGATAGCGGTCTATGAAAAAACACTTGTGACAAGAGGGCGTTATGATGCTTTTTTAGATGGAGATGAAAATGCTTTAAGTGCGCAGGAGAAGAGAGGGCTCAATATATTTATAGATATGGGGTGTAAAGGGTGCCATTTTGGTACCACTATCGGGGGACGCAAAATTCAAAAGTTTCCCTTGAGAGATTATAACAGTATCATCTCTTTGACAACGACTTTTAATGAAAAAACAAAAGGGAGACATGTAAGCAGTGTAAGTTTTAATTTTGAGATGTATCATCCGTACCCTTTTGAAAACATAGGTGGTTTTATGGGGCAAAAGGGTGAGCAGAGATTTAGAGTACCGATACTCAGAAATATCTCTCAAACGGCACCATACTTTCATAACGGCTCTGTAAAAGAGCTAAGAGAAGCTATAAAAATTATGGCAAAACACCAAATAGGGGTAGAACTCTCAAAAGATCAGCTCGATGCACTTGAAGCTTTTTTAAAATCACTTGATGGTGAAATAGTGCAATATAACTTAGATGAGTAGGTATGGCGAATGCGTTATATTTTTGTAAGTATTATTTTAGCTGTGGTTTTGGAAGCAAACTATGTAAGGTGGATGCCGACATATGATATGGCACATGCAAAAGCCCTGCAGGAGAAAAAAGGTTTGTTTGTCTTGCTTGTAGAGAATTATGATGAGGCAAAACAGATCAATTATGAACTTTTTACAAACAAGGAGTATGTTGAGAGTATAAATGAAAATTTTGTTTGTGTTATCATTAATAAAGATCAAACATCAAGCTATCCCATAGAACTACTCTACACCCTGGAGTATCCTGCAATGTTCTTTTTAAATACCTATGAGCTGTTTGCCTGTAAAGCTTTTTTTGGACTGCCGACTCAAAAGCAATTTCAAGAACATTTGAAGTTGTGCTATTAGTCTTTGAGTTTCAACGAAAAATACAGAGCAAAAAACAGCACTACAAGTGTAGCGCTATATAAAATAGTATAAGAAAAAAAGTGTAAAATAAATCCGCCAACAATAGAGAAAAATAAACCAAATGATATAACATTGATCTGCAGTGCTATATAGACAGGACGTTTTTTTGGTGGTGCAAGTGCTAAAATAAGGTTTCCAGAAGCGATGCGATTTCCATCTACAGCCGCGCCTACAAGAAAAAACACCAACATATACTCGTATAATGATGATGCTAAAAAAGCTACAATGATGGCTGTTATATGCATGCCTATAGCTATGTTTGCAGTTATTTTGTTAAAGCCTTGCGAACTGAGATAGCCCCATAAAAAATTACTTATCATTGCCCCGACCATCTGAATAGTGATAAGTGTACCGATAGCCACACCATCAAGATGGATCTTCTGCTGTGCATCCAAAATAATAAAGGGCAAAGCGATGAGGTAGCTATAAGCAAGAAGAAAAGTTTTGAGCTGTACTTGCAGCTCTTTATCTTGTTGTAGAAGTAAAAAAGAGTTATTTAAAAATTTTTTAAAAGAGTTTTCTCTTTGCGTTGTTTCCACCTTGATCGGTTCATCTATCGTGGCAAATGCCAAATAGCCAAATCCCATGATAAATGCACTGATGATAAACAGATAGCCAAAACTTTGCGGTGCTTCATAGTTTTGTAAAATTACAGCGGCTAATGATCCACTGATAAGACCTCCAAGGGCACTAAAGAATTGTCTGTAAGACATAGTTTTGCCACGAAACTTGTGTGTAAAGATCTTGCCGATAATCTCTTTAAAGTAGATAGCTCCAAAACCTGCACTAAATGAGAAGATAAACAGTCCCAAGCCTATACAAAACAGTGTTAAGTTTGGATGTTCCTGACCAAACACAACAATAGAGATACCGATAAAAAACCATGCTAAAAATCGTATCAGAAAAACACGTCTGAGGTAGGGGAGCATTTTTTGGTAGCTTTGTGCCTGAAAGGCCGCAAAAAGCTGAACCACTATAGCTCCACCACGAAGCAGTGATGCAAAAAAACCGACCAACATGGAGGAGCCGCCAAAATAATTGACGATAAGAGGGAGTATGGTTGAGGGTTCAGCTATCGTTGTTCCAATAGCCAAAAAAAATCCATGCAGGATGTTTTTGATATGGTTGGAGAGTTTATCCATTTAACATTTCATAGGCCTGCTCTATGCTTTTAGCATTGTCTGTAACAAAAAGGTATATGGCAGCGTTGAGTGTTGCAAGCTTGAGATATTGCTCAGACGGCTCTTTGAGTTGCGCCAAAGACTCCTCGTATGTTATTTTTTCCCACGATTTTTTATAATGGATACCAAAATATTCAGGGTCGATAATGAACTCTTCAAGTGTTTTATCTTTTGCGATCCAGAGCCTTCCTTTACTAAAGAGTTCAGGTGTTCCTTCATTCCCCTGTATCAGTGCAAAACGCTCGTACCTTTCACTAAAAATATCCACATATTTTTTTACATAAGGTTTATGAAAAACACCGGTAATAGCATATGCACTGTTTGCAACGCGAGGAAGCTTCTCAATAGTGTTAAAGCCTGTTCTAAGCCCTAGCTTTACACGAACATCAGTGAGTTGATGGAGTTCATTAAAGAACTTTTTTCTGTCAAAATAGTGAATGTTTTTGCTAAGCTCAATGTGGGAGCAGATATCCTTTGTGGTGATGCCTCCCTTTGCAGGTTGTTGTTCATCGCCAATAATGATCAGATTAAGTTTTGAGTCTTCTAGTACCTTGCCCACAAGTGGAAATATATAAGGGTTTTTTGCTTTGCCGTCAAAGGGATAACCAAGTTCTATGGAGTTTTCAACGGTTGTTGATTGTATATAGCCATCACATGCTGCTATGGCTCCTTTAAACTCTTCAGTGGTCTCAGGTTTGAGTCTCCAACCAAGTAAAAAAGCAGCTATCTGCTCAGTGTATATACTTTTATTAAGTATTTGTTGCATCATATCCTGAGATTCTTCAAAGCTCAGATCTCTGTTTCCTTTGGGACCTGTACCCACTGCGTGTATATATTTGTTAAAATCCATTTTGTACTTCTTTAGATAAAAATAATAGAGACCTAAAGTGTAGCAAAAATATAGATAAATAGAGATGTTTCTGATCAATGTTATTACATCTTAAGCGTTGTATTGATATATTGCTTTAAAATTTACACATTAAAAAGTTGGTACAGAGTGAAAAGTTTAAAAAATTTTTATTTTTTTGAAAATCTTGATGAAAAACAGCTTGAACTCTTGAGTTCGATTGCTAAGAAGAAGCATTATGAAAAAGGTTCTATAGTTTTTTATGAAAAAGATGTGCCAAATTCTCTCATACTACTTACCGAGGGTATCTTAAAAGTTTACAAAACAGATCCTAAAAACAATGAAATCATCATGCACAGGTTTAAGCCTACAACAATGGTAGCAGAGATGGCGGTTTTAGAAGGGATTCCTTATCCTGCTTCTGCGGCATTTGAAACAGATGGAACGATTATAGAGATAGACTTTGAACGCTTTAAAAAAGAGTTTTTTAACAACCCTGATGTAGCTTTGGTATTTTTTAAATCACTCTCTAAAAAAATAAAATATCTTGAAGATGTTATCGCCTTAAATGTAGTACTTGACTCTACAGCACGTTTGGCAAAATTTTTATATGAGCATGACGATGCATTAACAACACTGAAACATTATCAGCTTGCAGAACACTTGCATATGACGCCTGAAACACTCTCTCGAACATTAAAAAAACTCATAGTGCTCGGTCTTTTGGAAAAAGACTCTAAAGGGTATAAAGTCAAAAGTAGAGTAGGGCTTCACGTACTCTTTGAGTAGTGAAGCTCATATTTATCTACGTTTGGCAGGATGATTTAGATCATATAAAATAGCATCTCTAAGCTTCGGATCATCCGGTTCAAGTTGAAATGAAGATTTATCATAAGTTATAGTAACTGTTTTATTTGCATTCTTATCAACATTTTCAGCAATAATGGAGTTGGATTTAAAGTCAGTCATGATCCAACCGAGTCTTTGACCTGTATTTTTTATGGTGTATCTTATACTCTCAAGCTTGAGGTTCTTGTCGATATAAACTCTATCCTGATACTTTACATCATTCTTCTTGTCATGAGAAGCTGAAGGAGAGTCTCCCATACAACCGGCAAGTACAAAAGTACTAAGAAGTGACGCGATGCTTAATGTGACTATTCTTTTCATATGAATCCTTTTATTTTTCTTTCTTAGCTATAAAAGAAAAAAATATTCCTTATATGATATAATAATAATTCTAAAGATATTTTTAAGGAGAGGAATTTTATGACATCACATGATATTCTTATAGTATTGGTCATGACTTTTCCCATGTTTATTTTCACAATTTTTCCTGGAATTAAGTTGGGTGAGTATTTGGAAGCACATTATAATATTCAAGAGAAGCACAAACGTGCAGTTGTAATTGTTGTTACTTTTGCGGGAGCATTGGCTCTTTCGCTCTTTTTACATTTTGCATAAAAGAGGTGAAGATTATGTATAGAACCCTGATTTTTGCTATCTTGATCATAAGCTCTTGTTTGTATGCTTCTGAGAGTCCTCTTGAAGCTTTTAAGAAGAAAGAGTATAAAAAAGCATTTGAATTATATATGCAAAAGGCAAAAGAAAACAATACAACAGCACAGAATGCAGTCAGTTATTTGTACTTTAATGCTCTTGGTGTGTCTCTGGATAAAGAGAAGGGCTTAAAGTGGCTACAAAAGGCTGCAAACAATCTTGATGCAAGAGCACAGTATGATCTTGGGATGATGTATTTGAGTGGCCATAATGTAAACAAAGATATTTTAAAGGCACTGAAGTGGTTGCAAAAAGCTGCTGAGCAAAACTATGCCGATGCTCAGTACAATTTGGCTCTGATGTACTATAACGGAGATGGAGTAACACAAAATATTAAAAAAGCAGCACAACTTCTCGAAAATGCCGCACTACAAGGGCATCAAAGAGCGGCAGCAAATATTGGGCGTATTTATATGCAAATCATGAAGTTTGACAAGGCAAAATTGTGGCTGGAGAAAAATGCAAAAGATGGGGATGCAAGTGCCTATCCACTCTTAGCAGAGATCTATGCAATAGAAGAAAATTTTTCTAAAGCTAAGTACTGGGCACAAAAAGCGATGGACAATGGAAGTTTACAGGCAAAAGAGTTATGGGATAAATATAAACTGAAAGATTATGAGTAAAGTTTATAATTATGCACTGTTTTAATATAAAAAAAACTTATGATTTATTGATATATGTCAAGAAAGATTTTTGTAGAAGTCAATATAATTCCGCAACTTTAAAATAAGGAATCGATGTTGAAAAAATTTTTTGGCATATTGTTAGTAATTGCGTCTGTGGCATCTGCTACAACTGTTCACTATGACAAGCGTAGTGATGATAGTAAAAAGAATGTTGTAAAATATTCAGAGAAAAAAGCGAAAACAGGTCTCTCGAGTAAAGCAAACCATCCACATAATAGTTTATATAATAAAAAATAAATTACAATGTAGATATTTAAGCTTTGTTTATAGAGAATTCACTACAATTCCGTGACTTTATTAAGTTAAAGTTTTTCCTCCTAAGAGTAAGATTAAGAGTTGAACCAATTGAGTTGCTCTCTTAGTTTTACGACTTGTCCCACCACTATCAAAGCAGGGGTGGGAATTCCATCGGCTTTTTGTACTATATCTTCAAGTGTACCAATAACCACCTGCTGATCTTTTGTTGTTCCTTTGGATATTACCGCACAAGGGTAATTTGCCGGCTTTCCAACTTCCATAAGTTTTTTTGTTATTTTATCAAGATTATGAAGACCCATTAAAAAAATGATCGTGTCATCGGTTTTGAAATTTTCCCATGGAATCTGAGAGGTCTCTTTGTTTGGTGACTCATGTCCTGTTACTACACGAAAGGAGACTGCTACGCCTCTATGCGTTACCGGTATTCCTGCATATGCAGGAGCGCTGATAGCAGAAGTGATACCGGGAATGATCTCAAATTGTATGTTTCTTTCATAAAGATAAGCTCCCTCTTCTCCACCTCTTCCAAATACAAAAGGATCACCCCCTTTGAGTCGAACGACAGTATCGTGTTTAAGAGCATTTTGGTAGATGATCTCATTGATCTCATCCTGAGGGATAATATGTCTGCCATCTTCTTTGCCAACATAAACAAAAGAGCAGCCATCTTTTGCCATCTTAAGTATCTCAGGGTTTGCAAGACGGTCATATATGATCACATCAGCCTCTTTCACAACACGTAAGGCCTTAAGTGTCAACAGTTCTATATCTCCGGGTCCTGCTCCTGTTAAATATACTTTACCCATCACTTTGCCCCTTCATATATAAATATACCCGATGGTTTTTTTATAGTGAATATTTCATGGCTTAGCCACCATCCTTTGGTATTGATCACTGCAACTTTATTTGTGTCGTTGACAGATATATAGAGTTTTGGCTTCTCTTTTGACCATCGCACATGAAGTACTTTACCGTCAAATTCAAAACGTTTGATTATTTTGAGTGTTTTCGTGTCTATGATCTGAATTACCGGAAATTTTTTGCCGCTAAATGTAACAGCTAAATATTTTTTATCCGGTGAAAGTGATGTAAATACAGGTAAACCTTCAGTCTCTATGCTTTTTACAAATTTAAAATCGGGTGTATATACCAAGACCTTATTGTCTCCGACAGCTGGAATAAAAACATTTCCATCACTGATACTCCAAAAGCCAAAGTGTGGAACTTTTAAAACAGGTTTTCTGTCTCCTAGAAGTATATTGATCTTTTTGTATTTCATAGTATCAAGATCAACAACACCGAAAAATGGACTTTGAAAAAACCCTGTTATAAAGTTGTTGTCTTTGATCATTGCATCAAAGGGCATGACACCGACATCTTCAAACTCTTTGTATACTACAAAATCAGGTTTTCCCTTTCCATGATTTTTATCTTTAAGCACTGTGATCTTATCGTTATCCATCTGGGAAAAAACAAGGTAGTCTTTATATATTTTAATCCCTACATTTTTTGAACCGGTAACAAATTTTTTAATTGGTTTAAGATCTCTATCTAAAATATCTACACTTTTATCATCGTAGTTGGCAACAGCTACGTAATTCTTTCCTATGACAAAGCCGATAGCACTGTTGCTTGTTTTGTACTCATTAAGTATTTTTTCCTGTTCAGGGTCAAACTTTATGACGTAACCGTCACGACTGATCACGTAGCCGTCCTTACCGTCAAACTTGACAACCCCATGGTTCATATTGTGCATATGCTCCATATGTGATCGAGGTATATTTTTTTCTATAACTGCCAAGGATTGGTTTTCTCTCTCTACAACAAAGATTTTTTCACTTGCTTGCAGATGCACATAAAAACTTAGTGCGAGGGTAGTACTGAGTAATAATTTATTCAACATAGTTGATCTCTCTTTCTTTTTGAGTTAAATAACATGATGGATCTTCATTCCAGAGATCACCACTGATAGCATAAGCGCGAGCACGGCTTCCACCGTTACAGATATCGATCTGCTTACATGTTGCACACATACCACTTATATGTCGTGGATGTTCTCTGAGTTTTTCAAGCAGTTCATCTTTTTTCCAAATATCACCAAAGTCTTGATGAAGTATATTTCCAATGATTTTTGGAAAAAACGGATCGGGACGAACTTCCCCTTCTGAATTGATGTTAAGAAGCTTGCGCCCTGCAGAGTTTCCTCCCCACTTAGTGAGTCGCTTTCTCATTGTTTCTCGAAGATCAGGGTATTCTTGTGCAAACTTATTGAGAAATAAAACAGCATCCATCTCCATATTGCCCGTAACGATCTCTATCTCTCTGCCTGTTCTGTAGTACTCAAATGCTTTGTTGAGGATATATTCAACAGAAGTTCTTCTTTGCTCTTTTGTCAAATCCATTTTAAGGTTCTCAAGACCACGACCTGAATATACAAGATGGGAGATATAGATTTTTGGAATATTTTCTTTTTCAACAAGATCAAAAATATACTCTAAAGAACCGAGTGTGTCTTTTGTGATAGTAAATCGTATGCCAACTTTCGCACCGGTACTATTTGCCAGTTGAACAGCTTTGAGTGTTTCTTTAAAAGCGCCCTTAAGACCTCTGAAGTAATCGTGTGTTTGTTCATCTCCATCTATACTGATACCGACATAGTTAAAACTATCTACTATTTTTTGAACATTTGCAGAGGTAAAATAGAGTCCGTTGCTTGAGAGGTATGTTATGATTTTGTTCTCTTTACAAAAATCAGCTATTTCAAAGAGATCTTTTCTTGTTAAGGGCTCACCACCGGAAAATATAATGAATTTTATACCATTATCTTTCATTTGTAAAATTGTTTTTTTTATTTGTTCAGTTGTGAGCGTATCCACCTCGTCGAGTGTAGATTTAGAGTAGCAATGTAGGCATGAAAGATTACATCTGTTTGTGAAGTTCCAAATGGCTATGGCACCATCGAGATTTCTCTCAGGCTTATTTTCAACAACTGAAGAGATCAGATTTGTGAGTCTAAACATTATTTGCCTTTATAGGAAAGAATATAGTGCGCTATAGCATCAAGTTCATCATCATTGAGATGAAGTTGTGTCATAACACTACGTTTGTATCCAAAAGATTTATACATAGCTTTTGGTTCTATTACATAAGCTTTGATCTCATCAAAACTTCTTTTGGAAGCGATCTCAGTAAAAGGCGGTCCAAATGCAACCGCACTCTGGTGATGACACCCCCAACAATATGTTTCAAAAACTTTTTTTCCATCAAGCTTTTGAGCTGATAAAATGGAGCAAAAAGTGAGTAATAAGATAAGATTTTTTTTCATCATTTTTCTACCTTGTAATACTATTTTAGCTAAAAAAAGCTTGAAGTACAGCTTAAAAACCCCATAATTTGGGAAAATTTAGCATATTGTATAGATAAGTATAATGTAAGAAAAATATAAGTTTAATTTATGTTTCTATTAAGTTTTGCTCTAGAGAAGATTATATAGTGAGAGAGAAAAAATTCTCCTCAAAAGAGGAGAAAATCAGGTTATGCACCTGGAATTGTTTGTCTATGTTCGATAGAATAAGTAAAAGTCGGTGTTGTTAAACCTTTGATATATTTAACAAATTTACCGGTTTTTGCTTCATAAATACCGATACGACCAGCATTCCACTCTGAGATCATAGTCCAGTGACCATGGTTTGCAGGCTCAGCGTGTAAGATACGAGGAATTATAGCTTTACCTTTTTTATCTTTAACAGTAGGTACTTTCCAGCTGTAAAGTACTTTGTGTGTTACAGGATCTGTAACAGTACCTTTTTTTGTTCCAACTGTAATGATTCTGTCCAATTCAAGAGTTTGTTTATTGATAAGGTGTACTTTATTCCAATTTGTTGGTCCACCAAGAACATTATCTGCCCAAATAAATGGAGTGTGTTCACTTGTACCAACAAATAGTCCACCACCACCGGTTGGAATCTGACGGATAACATCGAAGTTATCATCCCAAATTGTTACTTGACCTAAGTTCATGTTCACCGTAGCACCAAGTTGCTGACCAAGTTCTTCATTATACCAAGATGAACCTTGCCCTGGGTGTGGCTTAGCAGATGGACCGGTATAGATTTTAGTAACTAAAGATTTAGTTTTAAAATCAACAACACCAATTACATCTGAACCTTGAGATGCAATAAAGAGATAACGACCAATCTCTTTGCCTTCATTTAAGAAACCATCATGAAGAATTTTACCGATGTTTGGAATATCACCAACAATTGGGAATCCCTCTTTTGAATAATCTACTATATAAACATGACCACCGTCTTTAAGTGCAAATGCAATGTATGGACCATATGGAGTATCAAAGATACCTGCAACACGAGAAGAGTTTATGTTACCATCAGGATCGATTACACTTGATGTTGGATATACTTTAAGTGGCTCTAATGTCATAGCATCCATAAGGACAGCACCACCTGGAACATAGTTACCAGCCATGATATATTTACCATCCGGTGATACAGCTAGACCACGTGAATCTGAACCAACTTGACACTGAGCAACTTTTTGTTGACCCGGAGTGTTAAGATCGAACATAGTTACTAAACCAGAGCGAGAGATAGAGTACGCATAACGAGGCTGACGTTTGTTGGTTACTGTTACGTGAACAGCAAAACCGGCAGGGTGCTTAGAGAGTACCTTCCCTGTAGTACCATCGACAAATGCAACTCTCTCAGCATCTCTTTCTGTTACGAAACATATGTCTGTATTTTTTTTGACGTCCGCAGGAGTTGGATATTTTTTATAAAATTCCATTCTGTCATTAAGTGGTTTCCATCCGGCTTTTACAGTTTCCAAAGTTAATTGTTTAACTTTTCTACCTTTAAAATGTTGAAGATAATCCACCATTTTATCAGCATCACCTTTAGAGAATTTTTCTTTAAACGGCGGCATTGCAGTTCCGGCTCTACCATTTAAAATAGTATCTGCAAGAATGTAGCTGTTTTTCTTGGAAATCACGTTTGGACGTAAATCTGAACCAACACCACCTTCGTGATTTGGACCGTGACAACCTTGACACTCTTTTTCAAACATTTTTTCTACATCCATATTAGATGTACCAGCGAATAACCCTGACGATACAACTGCCATAGCAGCAAGTGACATAACTAAATTATTAAATCTCATTTTATTTTTCCTCCTAAAAATAAGATAAAGCAGGCCCGAGGGCCCGCCACCTAGTTTTCGTTTTCTAAACGTTTTTTCTCTTGGAAGTAGATCCAAATCATTGGAAGTATAATAACCGTATGAAGAAAAATCGTTAATGTTAACGGACCTTGATTCAGCCAGCCAAAAAAGCTTGGCACAACATCTGTGAATGGTTCAAACATAATAAATCTCCTTATCTTTCATGAACTGGGTTTTTACCAGTACTTAAGAAATCTTTCACTAAAAGTAAGAAACCTATGAATGTTACAGCACCCATAATAAGTCTCCAGTCCATAGCCTGCGCAAACCACATACCACTTTGACCGTCAAAGTATCCTGCCCATGTAGCACCCATTTGTGCACGAGAGACAAGTACTTGAACATACCCGGCAATAGTAAGGGCAACCGTCATACCAACAACACCACCTGTGATCATACTTACAGCCCAAATAGATGATTTTGTATGTTTCATCACTTTAATGCCGTTTGTACCTTGAATAGCGATATACATCATACCTACAAGGATTGTTGCATATGCTCCAAAGAACGCTAAGTGTCCGTGAGCAGAAGTAAACTGTGTTCCGTGTGTATAAAGGTTTACTTGCGGTAAAGTGTGAAAAAATCCCCAAATACCGGCACCTAAGAAGTTACCAAATGCATTAAGAACAAACCATGTAAAGGCAGGTTTATTTTTAATAACTGATCGAACATTGTCTTCATCTGTATGTTCGGCATTCATCTCTGCACCTTGAGTTTTACCCCAATCATAAAGTACGTGAATGAACATCGCAACAAGTGGTAATGGTTCTAATGCTGAGAACAATGCACCGATTTCCCACCAGTACTCAGGTGTACCGATCCAGAAATAGTGGTGACCCAAACCTAAGATACCTGAACCAAAAAGCATTGCAACTTCTATCCATAACCACATTTCAACTGTTTTACGGTGTGCACCGATCATAGTTATAAGACCATAAGCAGCAATGGAACCAACATAAACTTCCCAAGTAGCTTCAACCCATAAGTGGATTACCCACCACCACCAGTATTGATCAACTGTAATGTTGTCTGTAAAGAACATACCAGCTAAGTAAAGACCGGCAAAGGCAATCATATCTGCCATAAGTACTGTTACAATACCTGTTTGTTTACCCTTGATTCCTGTTAAGAAAAGGTTACCAACGAACCCAAGAGCAACAACAACGATACCAAAGTCTGCCCAACGAGGAGCTTCGATATACTCACGACCTTCGTGAATAAACCAGATAGATGTTTCATCTGCCGGTCCAACTTGGATAAACAGATATACTAAAACAACAACTGCAATAGCAGCAACAAAGATCCAATAAAGTAATTTACCGATTTTGATACCAACTGTTTCTATTCCTGTTTCATCCGGTAGCAACCAGTAAACAGCACCAAACATAGCAAAAACCATCCATACAACAAGTGCATTGATATGTAACATTCTCGCAACCGAGAAGTCAAGTACCTCAAATAAGAAACCTGGCATTACATACTGGATAGCAGCTACAAGACCAAATAGTAACTGTGCGCCAAACAAGATAGCAGCAAAAGTAAAGTACCATGTTGCTAATTGTTTTGATTCACTTCCAATTCCTGTTAAGTGATTACTTGCCATGGACAGCTCCTTGTATTTTTGCAAAGTTTCTAGGGAAACCATTTGTATCTATTGATGACATATGTTTCAAAAACGCAACTATACCTTTAGCCTCTTCTGCAGTAATACCAAGGTTTGGCATCATACGTTCATGAGTTGGGTACTGTGACGGATGTTGTAGGAATTCAGCCATAGCTTCTTCCTTTGTATCTTTTCCAGTCATAGCCTGCATTGAGCCATTTGGACCCCATGCCGGATCTAGCCAAGCTTTTGTTAAGTCCGGTGCATAATATGCCCCATTCCCAAGAAGTGTATGACAGTTCATACAGTTTTTAGCCTGAGTCCCAAGTTTACCAAGGTGTAGTAACTCTGCAGCTTCCTCTTCAGACCAGTCATCACGTCCAAAGAATGTTTCTTTTTCTTGAAATAAAGACATGCCCTTACCATCATTTCCACCAATGATCGGAACCTCATGTCCTCTTTTTTGACTCATTTCATAAGTAATCTTATAATTAATAACAGTAGGTCCTGGAACCCTTTTTGTTACACCATTTTGTAAATCTGCATCATTACCCATTGATATTTGAGCTGAAGTATCAAATGTCAACCATATTAATAAAACAGATGCAAATCCTGTAACCCATGCCGCTGAACGTTGCCAGAAGCGATTGTCACTCCATACGGATTTATTAGCCACTGTATCCTCCTAATATAAGAGTTGAATTATATACATCATAATCAATGCTCATTTTTTTGATGAACTTGATCTTGCATATAATAGACTGCATGAGGGAGTAATAAATACCCAATCATTGCGACTACCAAAGCTTTAGCTGTAAAATCACCTACATGCATTAAACTTCCCATTATGTATAAACAATAGCAAGTCAATAACCAAAACAGATATGCAAAAGGCATCATCCATTTTTTAAGCATTTTAACTTTAACAGCTGTGTATATACCAACATAGAATCCTCCAAATATCAGGACAAGTGCAGAAGAGACAAAAATAGGCAAGAAATCATCTAAGGCGATTTCTGGTCTGATTACTGCTGGATCAATCATTTTGTAACTCCTTTATTTGTCATAATTTTTCAGAATCATTTGAAGTTTAGTATGTTTTTGAGCAAAATAACTTGACTTACATCAATTATGAGAATTAATATAAAATTTTTAAGTTAATTTTATTATCAGTGTAACTATTTGGAGAAAAATAGTTTTTCTAAAATATTACTTAAGTTATAATTATTATTTGAAAATTTAATATTAGTTGATGGTGTGGCACTAACTATGAAAGTAAGTATTTTATTGAATATAAAAATTATTTATATTCAATAATCTCTTGAAGGAGTGTATTGAGGTGCAGAATGAACCTTTCAGACATTGCACTGTTTTGCGCAGGAGAGTTCTCATATAGAGATTGCTTAAACTCCAACGCCTTTGTATTTAAAATATTTGCACCTATATTTGCAGCTACACCCGCAATGTCAAGAAGTAAAATATCTATCTCTTCGAGTTTGTTGTTTTTAAGCATCTGTGTGATTCTTTGAGGAGCGTCAGAATAGCTTTGAACAAATTCGTTGAGTATCTCAGTATAAAACTCTTTATCTCCTCCGCAAATACTTAAACCGTCTTCTGTATTTAATTCATTTGTATTCACAGAACCTGTTTTGGAAGAATCATCCGTATAACTATAGAGTATATCGTATAAAGCATCCATTCTTAATGGTTTTTCAAGATACTCTTCCATTCCGGAATGCATCATTTTTTTGATATCGTCCGTAGCAGTATCACCACTTAATGCAATAACGGCAATATGTTCATAGTTTGGGTTTTCTCTGATGAGTTTTGTTGCTTCAAATCCATTCATTTTAGGCATATGCACATCCATAAGCACTAAACTGAAGTTATTATCGTCTTGTAAAATTTCGAGAGCTTCTACACCGTCATTAGCTATGATATACTCCATACCTGAATCTGCGAGAAGACCACTGATCACCTTTTGGTTAATAATATTGTCCTCTGCAATTAAAATGCGTACCCCACTAAAAATCGTAAAGTCATCCTTTGTTATTTTTGCGTGGGAGGGGACTTCTCTTTTTTTTCTCTTTGTTGAGCTTGTTTTTTCCTGTAGTTTTTGTGAGTCTTTTTCCTTGAGTGTAGGCTCGGGGGATGAAACTTCTAAATTGTCCGCTTTTGTAGCAAGTTTTACATCGTTTGTAGGGTGCAATGTGTCTTGTGCTATCTCTTGAGTTGTTGTTTTAGATTTTTTAAAAATAAAAAACAGAAGTAAAAAAAGCACAACAGCGCCCAAAGCACTAACCTCTATAATATGCGATTTTATCACACAATATATATCAGAAGGACATAAACCATCTGCTGAAGTATTGTCCGTGTTGATAGCAACAGATTCTAAACCTTCAAAGGAAATATCATCAGCAGTAAGAGCTTGAAAGTGAAGGGAAACTAAGAAAAAGATAAAAAACACAGACCATTTTATTTTCATAACAGCTACTTTTTTTCTTTATCATACACTATTAAAAATTAAATTTTACAAAATTAATGTATAATCCATCAAAAATAACTTTAAAGGTTTTGAGTGCAAAATATACCACATATCCCGGTTTTATACAGGGAGGTTCTAGAAACTTTCCGATCAATTGATAGTGGAATAATCATCGATTGTACCATGGGGTACGGTGGTCATTCCAGTATGATACTTGAATCAAACCCAAATATTAAACTTATTGCAATAGATCAAGACCAGACAGCCATTGACTTCTCAACACAGAGACTGCAAAAGTATAAAGAGAGAGTTGAGATCAAAAAAGGGCGTTTTTCTTCAGTAATAAAAGAGATTCTACAAGAGCATGATATTTCTGAAATTAGGGGTGTTTTAGCAGATATCGGTGTTTCTTCTTTGCAGTTAGATCAAAAAGAGAGAGGTTTTTCTTTTGAGAGTGATACCCTTGATATGCGCATGAATAAAGAAGCGCCACTGAGTGCATCTAATGTTATCAATGAATACTCCCAGTCTGAACTCGAAGATATTTTATTGGAATATGGTGAGCTGAGAAATTATAAAAAAATAAGCTCATTTATAGTGCAAAACAGACCATTTTTATCAGCAAAAGCATTGGCAGATGCAACAAGGCACCTTATGCCAAGAGGAAAAAAGATTCATCCTGCGACACTTTTGATGCAAGCTATCCGCATAGAAGTAAATGATGAACTGGGTGAGTTGAAATCTTTACTGCAGACTTTTGAAGAAAGTAGCTTTGTAGATACGAAAATAGCAATCATCTCCTTTCATTCCCTTGAAGACAGAATAGTGAAACAGTACTTTTCAAAATGGGCAAAATCTTGCATATGCCCTCCAGAAGCGATGCGATGTACCTGTGGAAATAACCACTCATTAGGAAAAGTATTAAGTAAAAAGCCTATAATGGCAAAAGAGGATGAGCTTAAAGAAAATCCTAGAAGCAGAAGTGCTAAAATGAGAGTTTTTAAAATGAGTGCACAATGAGTGAAAAAACTGAATTATTAGATGAGATCGAACCGGTATTAACGCCTAAAAAAGCTTTAAATGCGAGGTATTTTATGTATGTACTGCTGAGTTTGATCTTTATTTGTGTTGTTTTATTTCCAAAGATATATATACAACAACAGATATATTTCAAAAGTAGAGATATCGCTAAGCTTAAAGGGGAGTATGATACTCTCAAAGAGGAAAACAGACTTATTAGTGCTTCTGTTGAATCGATTCGTTTTAAAAACCAGATCCTAGATACAATTTTTTAAGGAACCTTACTTTTATGATCCGTAAATTTATAGAATTTGCTATTGATAAACCACTTTTAAATCATATACTGTTGACTTTTATACTAATAATGTCTATTTTTGCATATGTGAATATTCCCAAAGAGATTTTTCCACCTATGCAGATGGACAAGATATCGATAAGTGGAGGCTACTCGGGAACCTCTGCGGATGTTTTAGATAAGATGGTTGTCAAGAGCATAGAAGATGATCTGCAAAATGTCGATGAGTTGGATATCATAAAAAGTACCATAAAAAACGGCTCTTTTTATATAACAGCAGATATTAAACCGGGATCGGATAATGTCAGTGTCTTAAATGATGTGAAAGATATTGTCGGTAGTGTAAAAAAAGATCTTCCTGCCGATATGGCTGAACCGCTAGCTAAAATAAATGTACACGCTTTTCCCTTAGTGCTTATAGCATTGGCTGGAGATGTGAAAAAAGAGGAGCTTCTTGCTCGTGCAGATGAGCTAAAAAGCCAACTTAGTTCACTCAAAGATCTTAGTGAAATTACGATCCGCGGTGATGCTGATGAAGAGCTTGTTATTCGCCTCAATGAAGAGAAGATGCTTGCTTATGATCTCAAACCGACACTTGTTGTCTCAGCTCTGCAAAATCTAAGCTCTATCTTCCCTATAGGAACAATAAAAGAAAAAGGGTCACACCTTTATATATCAACATATAACGGTGAAAAAACCAAAGAGGATGTAGAAGATACCATTATAGGCATTGGTGCAAAGAAAGTGCGTATAGGTGATATTGCCGATGTTTCATTTGAGCTTGGCGATGAAGCAGAAATCTCCCACTATAACGGACAAAGAAATATATCTATCAATGTGACCAAGTCAAAGCAGGGTAATTCCATCGTTTTGGTAAAGCAAATAAGAGAACTGCTTAAGAAAAATGCTCAAAAATACCCCCATTTAAAATATGAAATCTATACAGATACATCGATATGGATCAAAAATCGTCTCAATGTAGTTTTTTCAAATATTGTTTTTGGCCTTATGCTTGTGTTTGTTGCAATGCTGATATTTATAAACCGTGGTATAGCGATAGTTGTAGCGATCGGGATACCTGTTAGTTTTATGATAGGGCTTATCGTCAGTGAACTTATAGGAAACAGTCTCAATATGCTTTCACTTCTCGGTGCTCTGATAGCTCTTGGTATGCTTGTGGATGAAGCTATTGTTGTCGCTGAAAATATCTACAGACACCTTGAAAACGGTATGGAGAGACGAGAAGCAGCTATACGTGGGGCTACAGAGATGTTTCCCGCAGTTTTGGCAGCAACACTTACAACCGTTTTTGCCTTTTTGCCAATGCTTTTACTCAGTGGTGAAATGGGTACTTTTATCCAGATCATTCCAATTATGATCACGGTTTTACTTCTTTCATCGCTCTTTGAAGCTTTTTATTTTTTACCTCTTCATGCACATGACTTTTTAAAGGTTTCCAAGGATGCAAGCTTTACAAAAAGATTGTGGAAAAGACTCCATACATGGCATAGTGCAGCACTTCATTTTGTTTTTAAAAAAAAGATACTCTCTCTTATGGTGATGGTTGTGGGTATTGTCTCTATGACCTATGTGTTGATTCAAAACTCCAAGTTTCAGTTATTTCCCGATTTTGATAATAC
>JALWLL010000114.1 GCA_026996295.1 Sulfurimonas sp. | reverse complement strand
TTTAAAAAAGGTCGGCATGACCAAAAAAGATCTCTTGAGAGTCGTCAGTGCGTAAACTCTCCAAGATATTTTTTGCTTTTATTTTTGTTTTGGTGTCAAAATAGATGAGCATATTTCTTGAAAAGATAAAGTCAAACTTGCCAAGTGTTTTAAGTGCATCATCAAATATATTAAACTGTTTAAAAGTAACCAGAGACTTAATGGAGTCATGTAAAACATAGTTGTTGTTTGCATAGGTGAAGTACTTTGCAAGCAGTTGTGTTGAGAGGTTTCTAACATTGCGTTCTTTGTAGCGAGCTTCGTGTGCTTTTTGCAATGCTTCTGAGTTTATATCGATCCCGGTTATACTGAAACGGCTTGGATCTATTGCAGCTTCTAGAAGTGCAATGGCTATACTGTAAGGCTCCTCCCCCGTGGCAGAAGGTGCACAAAGAATTTTTACATTTGAAGAGGAGTGTTTCACGAGTTCTACAAGCTCTTGTATCTGTTTCACTTCTCTATAGAAAAAGGTTTCATTGGTTGTGAGATAATCGATGAGCTCTTGTTTAAGCTCATTGTTGCTTTGTATCATCTCTAGAAGTTGAGCAAATGAATGAATCTGCCGTTTTTTGCAAAATGTAGTGACTTTGTTTTTAAGTATACTCATCTGCTTCTCAAATGTGACACCGGTTTCATTTTTAAAATACTCGGCAATTGTTTCAATATTGCTATAGTCTTGAGGTTCAACTTTTTGTATAACTTTTTCTTCAGTGTGCTCTTTTTTCTTAAAAAAACTAAACATTACTCACAAAACTCCACGATTGATTTTATAATGTTCTCAAGAGAAAGAACCTCAATACTTTCAATACTCTCTCTGGCTCTGCTTGGCATACCGTCAACCACGGCACTTTGCTCAGTCTCAGTCAGAGCTGAGGCACCATTGGCGACAAGTTCTTTGCATCCTGAGATCCCATCATCACCTATACCTGTAAGAATAACACTTAGACATTGCATATTGTGAACAAAAGGGGCAAATGAGTGAAAAAGCATGTTGATATCAGGGTTAAAAGCCTCTAAGGGCGCACTTTGTTGAGAGAACACAAGTGTGTTGTGTTCATTGTGTATTTTTGTAAACCCACAGCAAAAATAGATATGAGCATCTTGTAAGGTCATCATACTTTCTGCCACACTGATAGGGTTTATGCTGTGTAGTTTGAGCCGTTTTGCAAAACTTGGGATAAAACCCTTTGCCATATGTTGGGCTATTATAACAGAAGTGTTATGCAGTTTTGGCAGTGCAGTGATTATTTTTTGTATATGAGCCGGTCCCCCTGTGGAGGCACCGATAAGTACAATTTTTTTAGGTACGGAATGTTTCAAGTTGGGCATGGAGATCATCCGTCATAGAGTTTAAGTGATCGGCTGCGGCTGCAATCTCTTCTACATTTCTGGCATTATTAGAAGAGATCTCATTTATTTTGGCTACATCTTCCACTATCTCCTCTACATCTTTGGAAGTTTTTTCAAAATCGCTTACCGTTTTGTCACTTGCACTTACGGCAGCATTGACGATAGCGACACTGGTATTTATTTTTGATTCCACTTCACTTGCCTGGTCTGAGAGTTTTTGTATCTCCTTGGAGTTTGTACCCATTTGAGCGCTGACATCAGTGATGGACTGGACGATAATATTGATGGTCGCACCGATCTCTGTCAGGGACTTTTGTGTACGTTCTGCAAGTTTTCTTACTTCATCGGCAACAACGGCAAATCCACGTCCATGCTCCCCGGCACGAGCCGCTTCTATGGCAGCGTTGAGTGCCAGCAGATTTGTTTGATCGGCAATATCTGAGATCACTTCCAAAACATTTTTGACCTCATTGGCATCATGAGAGAGTGTTTGCATCCTGTCTGCAAGTTCAACTTCAAGCTCAGCACTTTGCTGTACTTGAGATGTAAGTTTAATGATCTCTTCTCGTGCTTCATCAAGGTTCTCATTTGCTTTGATAATATCGTG
>JALWLL010000113.1:3444-9096 GCA_026996295.1 Sulfurimonas sp. | reverse complement strand
AAAGGAAAAAATATGAAAAAATTAGGTTTGATGGCACTTCTTGTTAGTGCGGCTTTATTTACAGGAATTGGTGCTACTTCGTTAAGTGCTTCTGATATGAAATGTGGTGCAGGAAAGTGTGGAAGTGCACAAAAAGCTCCTGAAAAAGCTATGAGTTGTGATGATTGTAAATGTAGCGATGCAAAAAAAGCAGAAGCAAAAGCAAAAAGTCATGAGTCTGATAAAAAACCAGCCATGAAATGTGGTGCCGGTAAATGTGGTACAGGAAAATGTGGCACTAAATAAGTTCAACGCAAAGAGATTTTGAGATCTTTTTGCGAAACTTCCCCTTCCCTTTTTTTACATGGTGGCAAAAAAGGAAGTAGCTGTTAATGTACAAAGAGTACAATAAGATATGTTTTTACAATCGCGACGCCATTTCTTCCAGAAAGGTTTTGTAGGTGGTGCTGTTTTGGTGTTTTGCAGCGGCAGGCTCTTTGGAGCGGTCAGTACGATGCAGACCATACAAGTGCTCCAAGAAGACCTTTTTGGCAACACCACCAATGCTCCAACTCCCCAAGAGGTTCGCGCACAGAGCTACCTTGCCATGATCTTACAACACTCCCGTGTTTCACAAAAGCAAAAAGAGTTTATCCGTAACGGTATTCAGTGGTTGAACGAGGAGGCATTGGAGATGTTTCACAAGTCCTATGTAGCACTTGCAAAGCAACAAAGAGAAGCGGTTTTACAAAGTGTAACAGACTCCCGCTGGGGTGAGAGCTTTGTTCATGCTATTTTTGCTTATCTGTTTGAGGCGATGTTGGGTGATCCCATCTATGGTATCAATACCGATGAGTCGGGTTGGAAGTGGCTTCAACACCATCCGGGGCTTCCAAGACCGAAAAAGGCAGTGCTATGATCTATGATGTATGTGTTATCGGTAGCGGTGCGGGTGGATCACCCATAGCCTATGAGCTGAGCAATGCAGGTTTTAATGTGGTGGTGCTTGAAAAAGGCAAAGAGTACACCGAAGCGGATTTTACAAAAGATGAACTGGCAGTCTCTCGACGGGATATTTATACCCCGCTTCTTAAAGATGAGAAACATATCATCATCGACAGAGCCGAAGATGGAACCCTTACGCGTTATGATGGTGAGGAGTATAGCTGGAGCTTTTGGAACGGCAGTATGGTTGGTGGTTCAAGCAACTTGATGAGTGGTTATTTTCATCGTCTAAAACCTAACGATTTTCGACTCAAAAGCGTTTATGGCGCCATAGAGGGTGCTAACGTGGTGGACTGGCCCATACGTTATGAAGATCTTGAACCCTACTATACAAAGGTGGAAGAAGTTGTGGGTGTATCGGGCAAGGTGACACCCCATAAGTTTGCAGAGCCGCGCTCAACTTCTGAATTTCCCTACACCTCTTTGGAAGAAAACGGCGTAACACAGTGGTTTGATAAAGCGTGTGAACATTTAAAGCTAAGCAGCATTGCAACTCCAAGAGCAGTACTCCCATCGGCTGCACTTGGAAGAAACGGTTGTTCCTACTCCAACTTTTGTGGAAGTTACGGGTGCGCCACCGGTGCCAAAGGCAACGCAAGAGCAGCACTTCTAAAGAGGTGTAAAGCCAAAATCATTACAGAAGCGTTTGTATATAAGCTTGATTCTGATGCAAGCAAAGTGACACAGGCACACTATTATGACACTACTTTGAACTCTCACACCATAAAGGCTCGTATCTTTGTTCTTGCAGCTCAGGCGATAGAGAGTTGCCGTCTGCTTCTCAACTCCAAAAATGAACACTTTGCAAACGGTATGGCAAACAATAACAATCAGGTGGGTAAAAACCTTATCTTCTCCGCCGGTGGTACGGGGCAGGGGCGATTTCATTTTGAAAAACTGACACCACAACAGCAAAAGATTTTGATGGAGCCGGGGGTATTTTTCAATCGTTCACTGCAGGATTGGTACGAGTATGAGCATGAAGGCAAAAGATACAAAGGGGGCACCATAGACTTTTTGTTTGAACATGCCAATATTATCCCCCGTGTGATGCGTGAACTTTACGATGAAAATGGTCGTATCATGTGGGGAGAGGCTTTACAACAAAAGATCCACAAGAGCATCACCACATCAAGGGTTCTAACCTTTGAGGTGTTCAATGACTGGTTACCGAGTGATCACTGTTATGTGGGTGTAGATGAGAAAGTACAAGATAAATACGGCGTCAATGTGGGAGTCATACACCTTTACTCCCATCCACATGATCTCAAAGTGGGTAAAACGTTGGCACAACAGGCACGTAAGGTACTGGAGATGATGGGTGCCGATGAGATACGCTCCAATATTTCGGCATCACCGCCACCAAATCTTGTTGCCGGTGGGTGCCGCTTTGGCAATGATGCAAAAACTTCCGTACTCGATAAAAACTGCAAAGCACATGAGCTGGAAAACCTTTATGTTACAGATGCTTCTTTTATGCCGACGGGGGGAAGTGTTCCTTACACGTGGAGTATCTATGCAAACTCCTTTCGCGTCGCACACAAACTGTTACAAACCTTAAGAAAGCGAAGAGTATAATGGTACTAAGTGCATAAAAAGGAATAGATTATGATTACAGTAAGATCGTATGGAGCAACTCAAGAGGTGACGGGTTCTTGTCATGTGATGCGTATCGGCGATGTCAATATTATGATTGATTGTGGAATGTTTCAAGGGGGTGATGAGGAGAAAAATGAACAGGAGTTTGGGTTTAGGGCTTCTGAGATAGATTATTTGCTTGTAACCCATGCTCACCTCGATCATGTCGGTCGTATCCCAAAACTTGTCAAAGAGGGTTTTAAAGGCACAATATACGCAACTTCCGCCACAATGGATTTGGCAGAGATTATTTTGCTTGACAGTTCTAAGATTATGACGGAAGATTTTGAAACAAAATATAGAAAAGCGCTCCGTAAAGGCAGGGCACATAAGCTTTCTAAGCCTTTGTATGATCCTGTAGATGTGGATAAAACTTTTAGAGAGATCACATGGATCAATCCTGAATATGATGAATACTATGAACTATGCGAAGGGGTGAGCTTTATCTACCGTAATGCAGGGCATATTTTAGGTTCTGCATTTATAGAGCTTTCCTATATGGATGGTGGAGATTCTCATACTATCGTTTTTTCCGGAGATATCGGTAACAACAACGACTTGGTGCTTCCGGATCTGCAAAAGTGTGATAAAACACAATCTCTTTATGTTGAGACAACCTATGGTGATAGAGAACATCAGTCTATTGAGTTGACCATCAAAGAGTTTAAGGAGGTGATCATAAAAACTCTTAACGAGAGTGGCAATGTTTTGATCCCCTCTTTTGCGGTTGAGCGAACACAAGAGCTTTTGTGTATCTTGCGAGAGATGTATGAAAAGGGTGAACTTCCAAAATGTAAAGTCTTTTTAGACTCTCCCATGGCTACACGGGCAACAGATGTGTATCGCAACTATGTACAAGAGCTCAGTCCCCAATGTCAACACAATGTGAAAGAGGATGGGAGAGTTTTTAATTTTGACTCTCTGGTATATACGCTTACGGCAGAAGCTTCGCGTGCCATTAACGCTATCAAAAGTGGTGCGATCATCATTGCCGGAAGCGGTATGTGTAACGGTGGGAGAATTACGCACCATTTCAAACATAGAATCTGGGACGATAAAAATGCTGTTATTTTTGTAGGTTTTCAAGCTCAGGGAACCCTTGGAAGAGAGATCGTAGAGGGTGCCAAGTGGATCAATGTCTATGGAGAAGATATTATCGTAAAAGCCTCCATTCACACCATAAATGGCTTCTCAGCTCATGCCGATCAAAAAGGGATCATTGAGTGGATATCCAAAATGCAAAATCTTACAAAGGTGTTTTTGGTTCATGGTGAGAAAAAAGCTCAAGAGCATTTTAAAGAGACCCTCAAAGAGAAACTGAATCTCGATGCGCACATAGTAGCTTTTAAAGAAAAGATAGTTATTTAAAAAGGAAAAGAGAGCATCCTACTGATGCTCTCTTTTTGTAATAGTGCTTTTTGCATAGATCTCATAAAGAATAGGTATGATAACAAGACTCAGTACAGCCGAACTCACAATACCGCCAAGCATAGGAGCAGCGATGCGTTGCATCACTTCACTTCCGACACCATGTGTGTACATAATAGGTAATAATCCTGCCAAAATCGCAAATACTGTCATCAGTTTTGGTCTTACCCTTGCAACAGCACCCTCATAAATAGCATCATTAAGTTCTTTAAGAGAGAAGTTCTTTTTAAATTTTTCTTTGGACTCCTCAACAGCCTCTTGCAGATACACTATCATCACGATGGCGGTTTCCGCCGCTACACCAAGGAGTGCCAAGAAACCGACAATCACTGCTATACTCATGTTGAAGTTGAGGTAGTCAATATATAAAAGTCCCCCCAAAAGTGCAAATGGAAGTGTGAAAAACACTATGAGTGTGGGGATGATCTCTTTGAGTGCAAAATAGATCAGCACGAGTATAACCACTAAAACGGTCGGTACGATCCACACAATCTTTGCCATTGCAGAATCAAGGTACTCACTTTGTCCTGCCCACTCTATGTAGTATCCTGCCGGTAGATCCAAATCTGCCAAGAGTTTTTTAGCCTCTTTTTTATACTCAGTCGCACTGACACCTGCTTGTGGCGTTATATATATAAATGTTACAGGAGATGCCATTTCACTTTTGATCACAGAAGCACTCTCTCTATAGGCAACCTCACCAAATGTTTTGAGCGGGACAAAACCAAGGGGTGTTTTGATCATAATATTTTTGATCGCTTCTATATCTCGGCGTTCCTCCTCCTCAAAACGTAAGCTGATAGGGTAGCGCTCTAGTCCTTTATACATAGTAGAGATCTTCATCCCCCCTATGCCTTTGGAGACATAGGATAAGATGTAATCTTTTGTAATGTTATAGCGTGCGAGCGCATCTTCATTCAAGTTGATATCGAGATAGTACCCTGCACTCGCCTGATCGGCAAATACAGACATCGTTTTTTCATATGGACGTAAAATCTCTTCGATCTTTTTGCCATACTCTTGAAGTCCTGCGGCATCTCTTCCGTAAAGTTTAATACCCAAAGGGGTACGTATCCCGCTTAGAAGCATATCTATACGACCGCGTATAGGGTAGGTCCATGAGTTTACAAGCCCGGGAACCTGAAGAGCATCTTCAAGCTCATCCATTAGTTTTTCATGTGTCATTCCCTCGCGCCACTCATCTTGGGGCTTAAAAGTGATAATGGTCTCAATCATTCCAAGCGGGGCAGGATCGGTGGCTGTATTGGCACGACCTCCCTTCCCAAATACCATCTCAACTTCTTGGAAGCTTTTGATAATAGCATCTGTTTTTTGTGTGATCATTTTGCTTTGATCGACACTGATACCATAGGGGGTAACCGGCATATACATTACGCTTTGTTCATTAAGAGGGGGCATAAACTCCCACTTTAAGCCTTTATAAACAGGGTACATAAACCAAAGTGAAACCGCTACCATAACCAAAACTAAATATTTGAATTTAAGTCCATAGAAAATGATCGGATAATAAAGCCAGATAAAGAAACGGTTGAGCGGATTTTTACTTTCGCTTAAAATTTTTCCTTTGACGAAGTAAAGCAT
>JALWLL010000113.1:0-3344 GCA_026996295.1 Sulfurimonas sp. | reverse complement strand
TCGGAGCGATTGTAGGTGACAACGACATCCACATCATCCACTTTAAGCTCAGCCATTTTTTTCTCTATGCGTTTGATAGTGGCATACACATCTTCACCATAGCGAACCATCACGATGCCGCCCACAACTTCACCCTGACCATTGAGATCAGCCATACCGCGACGTGCCGCAGGGGTAAGCTCAACTCTTGCAATATCTCCCAGTGTAACGGGAACACCCGCTTTTGTAGTGACAACCAGATCTCGAATATCATCTAAACTTTTGAGATAGCCCTTTGCTTGAACCATCCATTCGTAACCATTTTGTATGACGATACGTCCACCGGTATCGTTGTTGTTTTGCTTAAGAACCTTTGCAACATCCTCAATACTGAGGTTGTAGCGAACAAGCGTATCGTTTTTAAGCGTTACTTGATAGGTTGGGATAAACCCACCGATAGAGGCAACTTCACTCACCCCATCCACACCTAAAAGTGCATACTTGTAGTAGTAATCCTGTAAGGTTCTGAGCTCAGTGAGGTTTTTGCTCTTGGAAGTGAGTGCATACTCGTAAACCCAGCCTACACCGCTGGCATCAGGACCAAGGTTCACTTCCATATCACTTGGAAGTTGAGAACCCATGGAAGCCAACTGCTCAAGCACACGACTTCTTGCCCAGTAAAGATCTGTTCCCTCTTTGAAAATGATATAGATAAGAGCATTTTCATAGGTGGAAAAACCACGCACTGTTTCAATATTTGCTATCGCTAAAAACTGTGAAACAAGAGGGTATGTTCCCTGATCTTCTATGATCTCAGGAGATTGTCCCGCCCAGTTAAGCTGTACGATCACCTGTGGAGGTGAGAGATCAGGAATAGCATCGAGCGGGGTGTTTTTCATGGACCAATACGATCCAAAAACCAAGAACAAAGATGCCATTAGTATTAAAAATTTGTTTTTTATACTAAATGATATGAGCTTTTCAATCATTACTTATCCTTTAGTACAGACCGTTGATCTGTGCATCACTATCCATCATAAACAGTGCATTGTTAACCACTTCATCACCGGCTTCCAAGCCACTGAGAATAGTGTAGGTGTTAGCGTTGAGTGGTTCGATTTGTACCTCTAGGGGCTCATACTCACCCTCAAACTCTCCAATTATAAAGACATAAAAGGTAGCGTTTTTTCTGATAACTGCAGTGCTTGGAAGTGTCAGGTAGGTTTTTTTTGCAGAGCTCATACTTACTGTCGTGTACATCCCGGGCATGAGAAGATGCTCTTTGTTGGCTACTTCAAGTCTGAGTGTAAAGCTCTCCTCTTTGGGATCGAGCTTTGGATAGAGTTGAATTCTTTTTGCTTGAAAACTTTTTTTATAAGCAGGAGTAGTGATGGTGTATCTCTTTATACTATTGAGTGTAGAGAGTTGATCTTGATGAATTTTTGTCTCTATCCATACTTTATCCAAATTGACTATTTTAAAAAGTTTATTTTTTGCATTAAATGCTCCCTTGTTGTTGAGGTTTTTTGCAAACACATAACCATCAGCAGGGGAGAGCAGAGTAGTGTATGAAGAGCTTTTAAGTGTATTGCTGAGTTCTTTGATCTCCTCTTTTGGGATATCTAGAAGTAAAAGTTTTGTTTTTGCACTCTCAAGCATCGTTGTGTTTGGATTTTTTCTGACAAAGTTTATAGTATTGATATAGTCATCTTTTGCTTTAAGCACTTCAGGAGAGTATACCTTTGCAAGTGCCTCCCCCTTGTTTACTTTTTGGTAGATTGTATCGGCATAAAGTACCTCTACAAAACCACCAAACCTTGGTGAAACGTCGTATATTCGTGCATCATCTGGTTTGACAAAACCATAACTTGTAATGCTTTTTGCATAAGAGCGTTCTTGTACCTTAACCGTTTGGACATTAAAGAGCTGCTCAACATTTACCTCTTTTGCTCCAAGGTATGAAAATGTAAAAAGTAGCGGAATCGTTAGTAGTAATTTCATTGTATCTCTCCTATAAGTGCATCAAGTGATGCGAGTGTTTTATGGTATGAAGCAACAGCTTTGATGCTTTGCTCATCAAGTTTGAGTTTACGCTCAAGCATATCTATGTAGAGATAAAGCTCGGCACCGTTTTTTATGGCACTGCTGCTAAGATCAAACATATGCTCTATTTGGGGCAGACTCTCTTTTTGTATGATGTTATACACGCGGTAGCTGTCTTGAAGCTGTGCATAGAGCTTATAGATCTGAGAAATGACAAGGTTTTTGTAATCACTCACTTCGCTGTTTTGTGCAAGCATCATTTTGCGTGAGCGCTCCTGCTTGGAATCTTCCGATCCATAAATAGGAAGGGAAAAACCGATGCCGATGTTGAGATAATCTTCAAAACTTTGACGATGGAAGTAGCCTACCTGTACCACAGGATCTACATAGCTTTGAAGTTTTTTAATTTTCACATCCGCTTCAAGCTCTTTTTTGTAGGCTTGTTTTTGTTTGTAAAGGGTGTTAGCCTCAACACTTTGAAGATAGGTTTGTATATTTTTTGGTTGCTCTATCTGAGGGAAGAGCTCTATGTTTGTTACATCCTGTGCCGTTAAATAACTCAGTTGCTTCAGAAGTGCTTCTTTTAAGCTGTTAAGGTTGCTTTTTTTGATCTGTAGCTGTGAGAGGGAAAGCTCCGCACTCATAATGCTCATATGAGACTGACTGTCTGTATTGTTATAGGCTGTAAAAAGCTCTATGTTCTGATGTGTAAGTCTGATATACTCATTGGTGATACGAAGCTGTTCCTCCACCTGCCACAGGGTATAGGCTTTGATCTTGATAGCTTGGATCAGTTTTACTTTGGCATCTTTGAGACTATAAAGAATTTTCTCTTTTTTGGCATCCACTTTGTTGGATAAAGCATCTCTTTTTCCAAAATAGGGGATCTTTTGTTTGAGGTTGATCGCACTAAATTGCATCGGCTCCAAAGAACGATCAAACGGGTCGTTGAATTGAATATCACTCATACTCAAAGAGAGCTCAGGGTTTGAGAAGTTCTTTGTAAGTTCGTATTCGTCAGAAACTGCACTGAGTTTATGCTTTATCACCTCTAGTGAAGTGTGTGATTTCAGCGCATTATCTATGAGTGAATCAAGTGATGCCCCACTTACTAGAAGTGGAAAAAACAGGAGAATAAAAGGTTGTAGAAGTTTTTTTACAAATAAGCGGGGCATGGTAGATCCTTTAGATATTTATAGAAGTTTTCGCTCTGATTTTTTTCCCGTTTTTAGGGGTGATAAAAATATGCACCTGCCATGTACCGCCCATAGCGAGATTTACTTTGGCTTCATAGAGACCGTTACCTAGATTTTTGGCATCAG
>JALWLL010000112.1 GCA_026996295.1 Sulfurimonas sp. | reverse complement strand
CTCATCGTCAAAACTGAAAGAATATGCCCTCAACAAAGATGACTATATCTCTGTTTCTATACAATTGCCTAAAGAACAAAAAACAAAATCAAAAAAGAGTGTTGCTACACCTCTTGTTACTTCTCCTCAGAGCAAACAGGCACAAGAAGTTGACATAGATGATCTTTTTAGTGATGTATGGACAAAAAATATTAAAAATAAAAAAGTTAACAAGAAAAAAATAGATAATAAAAGAATACAAGATATACAGAAAAAAATTAAAACTACAACAAAAAATAAAACAGATAATATTTCTCAGAAGTTACAACAGATAACAAGCAATAAATCTGATAATGAAAATGTACAAACCTCTTCAGGCGATGAAGTTAATGAATATTTGGCTAAAATTCAGGCGTTGGTCTATAAATATTTTTACCCACCGGCAAACTCTCAAGGGCATAGTGTGAAGGCTGTGATTAACCTAAGCGCCTTGGGAAAAGTGCTGGATTTTAGGATTTTACAAAAATCTGCTAACATGGCTTTAAATGAAGAGAGCGAAAAAATAAAAGAGAGACTTATGAGTGTGGTTTTTCCAAAAAATCCTCAAAACAAGAGCGGTAATTATATAATTATATTAACATCCAAGGAGTAAATTTGAAAATATTTTTTTCTATTTTAATGATCTTTACACTTTCTTTTGCAAGTGATGCAACGATTGAGGTTATAAAAAAAGTGGAGTCATTACCGACTATAGCAGTTGAAGATGCTTCTATAAATTATGATGATACTTTTAAATTGCGTTTTTTTAAAACATTGGTAGCTGATCTTAATGTTATTTCACTTTTTAATGTGGACAGACATTATCGTAAAAACCATTTTAACAACACTGATGTGCTCTATGAGAACAAAGATATGGAGTATGTGCTTCGCTACAAAATGTTTGAAGACGATAACGGTGCTTTAAATGTAGAGATGAAACTTCTCAAAAATAGTGAAATAGTTATGAGTAAAAACTATAGAATCAGTCGAAAGAATGTTTTCATGTTTGTCTCACACTCCATAGCATATGATATCAATAAGTTTATGGATGCACCTTCTGTGGAGTGGATGAAAAGAAAAGTTATTTTTTCAAGAGTTGTAGCTCCCCAAAAAAGTGAGATAGTTATTTCAGACTATACACTTGCGTATCAGCATGTGGTGGTTATTGGTGGTTTTAATGTATTTCCTAAATGGGCAAACTCTAAGCAAAAATCATTTTACTATACATCATTAGACTCTAAAAGACCAACACTTAAGTATGTAGATATACAAACTGGCAAAAGTAAAAGCATACTTTCTTCTGATGGGATGTTGGTATGTTCAGATGTCAGTAATGATGGAAGTAAGTTGTTATTGACAATGGCACCAAAAGGTCAACCGGATATATTTTTATATGATGTAAAGAGCAAAAAGTATAAAAGATTGACTTCGTATAGTGGTATTGATGTAAACGGACAGTTTATGGGAAATGATAAGATCATCTTTATATCCAATCGTTTGGGTTACCCCAATGTATTTTCAAAAAAAACCACTACCAATGAAGTGGAACAGATGGTTTATTACGGAAAAAGCAATTCGGCGTGTAGTGTAAACGGTGAGTACATTGTATATAAGGCCAGAGAAAGTTCCCATGCATTTTCAAAAAACACTTTTAATTTGCACCTTATCTCTACAAAAACTGACTTTATTAGAAGGTTGACCGCCACAGGTGTCAATGAATTTCCAAGATTTTCCAAAGATGGAGATGCAATCCTCTTTATCAAAAATTATAAAGCACAGAGCTCTATAGGGATCATTAGGCTTAATCATAATAAAAATTATCTTTTTCCATTAAAGTATGGTAAGCTTCAATCTATGGATTGGTAAATGATTTTCAGCTAAATTTATTCTATCTTGTGATAAGATGTTGCATTAAAATTTAGCTAGGAAATTGATGCTTTACTTATTACTTGAAATTATTATTGTTAGTGTTATCACTTTTTTTACAATTAAGTATTTTATAACACTTGCTCCAAAGTGGAACCTTATTGATATTCCAAATAACAGAAGCTCCCACCATAAGCCGATGCCAAGAGGTGCCGGGATAGCTTTTGGATCTGTTTTTATCCTAATGTACACCATTTTTAACTTTGGATTTGTTCAAGATAATCTTTTGGCATTTTTGGCAATTATTCTTGTTTTTGTAACAGGAATCATAGATGATTTTTTTAGTATAAAGTCAAAAACAAAGTTTATAGCCTTGGTTATTGCAAGTGTGATGGTGTATTATAATGGCTTTGTTATAGATAATTTAGGAACTTACTTCGGATATACAATACCCCTTGGTTTTTTAGCACTTCCTTTTACTGTATTTGCACTCACAGGCTTTACAAACGCACTCAATCTCATAGATGGAAAAGATGGGCTTGCAGCTTCTGTAAGTATTGCTATTCTTTTAGTACATGTTTATATAGGGTATCATTTTAATGATATGCTTATCCTCTCAACTGCTTTGCTTCTTATGACGGTATTGGCAGTGTTTTTGATTTTTAACTGGTATCCGGCAAAAGTGTTTATGGGGGACAGCGGTTCTCTTTTCATCGGGTTTGTGATCTCAATACTTACAGTGCAGTCGTTGGAATATATCAATGTAACTACAGTACTTATTTTGGCAGGGCTTCCTATACTTGACACTATGGTAGTTATGATGCGACGAAAACAGCGTAAGATATCCATATTTACTGCAGATAAAAATCATATTCATCATATTTTGTACAATATGAAGATGGATGTGAAGTTTACAGTAGTCTTTTTAACCAGGATTCAAGTAACATTTTCATTGATTGCCATACAGATTATAAGTGGTGAAGAAATTTTTAACATCCTAATTTTTATCAACCTATTTTTAATTTTCTTTGCCATATTTGATCCAAGGGCAAGGGCAAGGGCAAAACAAAACAGAAAGTTAACGCAAAGACTTAGAGAGAGATATAATAGGATACAGGCTAAAAAAGTGATACACAAAGAATAACAAAAAAGCAGATCAGAATATTTGAGAATTTAAATATTATCTAAAGTTAGATTATGGTATCATTCACTCGATTTACAATCAATTATAACAATTTTATCACAAAGGTTTATTTGCATGAAGCTTACGGCACTGTATTTATCAGTAATATTACTTTTTACTGGATGCTCATTGAAGGAGTACACCCTTTTTCAGTCAGATCAGGAAGATATCACTCAGGTTGATGATAAGACCTACAATCAGGAGATGAGAGTAGATAATATTATTACTCCAGGTGAGCGTGTAACTATCATGGTATATAATCAGATGTCTCAAGGTACATCAGAACTCAGCAGCATGATTAGTACCACTGGGGGTACTGTACAACAAAATACAAATAGAGAACGACTTGGTCAGCTTGTGAGTAAATCCGGTAGTGTAAGGTTACCCCTTATTGGCTCTGTAAAGATTGCAGGTTTAACGGAAGCAGAAGCGGCAGAGATGTTGACTCAGAAGTATGAAAAGTATTTACGTCAACCTTATGTTACAGTTGAGTTGACAAACCAGAGAGTGATTATGATAGGTGAGATCAATAACCCTGGTGTAGTGAGTATAAACAATGGAAGTATGACACTTATAGAAGCGATAGCAAGAAGTGGTGATATGAACGATTTCGCAGATCGTACGAGTATAAAGATATTACGGGGTGATCTGCGTAAACCGGAGGTTCGCATAGTAGATTTGACACAACTTGCTTCAGTAAGTCTTTCCAGCCTTATTTTAAAGCCAAATGACATAGTATATGTTCAACCTAGAAGTGCAAAAGGGAGAAACTTGGCACTCCAGGAGATCGCTCCACCTTTTCAACTCCTAAGTGCAATGTTACAACCATTTGTGAGTATGGCATTTTTATCTGATTGGGCGAACAACAGATGATAGAGAGTAAAGCAAATCACGAAGATGAGATAGATCTGAAAGAGGTTTTTGGTGTTATAGCAAAGTATAAGTACAGCATCATCCTTACAACGATTACTGGGATGATTCTCGCAGTTGTTTTTGCATATTTTGCACAAAACATTTACAGTACAAAATCCTCCTTGGAGATTGTGACTGATAATAAAGGAGGGGCTGGAGCCGGTGCAGATACTCTTGCTATGGCTTTTGGGATAACAAATAATAATATTGATAATGAGTTGGCTATATTACAATCAAGATTTATTGCCCAAAAGGCTTTGGAAAACCTATCCATAGGAACGAGATATTTCGCTAAGCATAATTATAAACAGCTTGAGTTTTATAAAAATGCCCCCTTTGTTGTAGAAGTTGATTATATGGATGAGGCTCTTTATGGCAGAAAAATATCCATACACCCTATAGATGCAAATAATTTTCGTATGAAACTTGAGCCAGGAGTCAGTGAAAGATTAAAAATCAAGTTAGGACTTATCGCAAAAGAGGATCAAACACCGTTGTATAACCAAGTGCATAAATATGGAGAAAGTATAACCACTCCTTGGGCAAAGTTTACAGTAAAAAGATTGTTTGATGCACCTATATCAGAATATATGTTTAGTTATGTTCCCAATGATCATATGACAGGCTATATATTAGATGAATTATCAGTATCGCCAAGTTCTAAATTAGGCACTATTATAGAGCTGAGTTTCCAGGATAATGTTCCAAAGCGAGCTAAAGATATTCTCGATGCTGTGACTGAAGCTTATTTAGCACAGGAGATAGAGCGCAACACGGATGAGGCTGATAAGGCACTGAGTTTTATTGACTTTCAACTCAAAACTATTAACGATTCTTTACAAAAATCAGCAACAACATTAAAAACATACAAATCTAAAAATCAACTACTTGATTTAGCTTCTAAAGCAACTATTACCACAAATGAATTGAGTGATCTTGAAGCAAATCTCTATAGTATAAATCTTGAGATAGAACTTTTGGAAAATCTTTACACACATATCAATGAAAATCATGATATCAGTACACTTTCTCTTGATTCATCGATGATTCAAAACAATGCTATCAACCAGCTTTTTTTAGAGTTGCAAACGCGTGAAACAAAGCGAAAAGCGATGCTTATCGAGTACACTGAATTCCATCCTGATGTTTTAAAGCTCACTGAAGAGATCAACGATCTTAAACGTATGATAAAAAATAGAGTTGAGAATAAGTTGGTTTCAACTAAAAATAAAAAGCGTGTACTTTTACGTGCTATTAAAAAGAACAAAGAAACATTAGAAGCTCTTCCTGAGCAGGAGAAGCAACTTGCATCACTAACGAGAAATTATATGGTGGATGAGAAAATATACTCTTATCTTTTACAAAAAAGAGCTGAAACGGCAATCTTGAAGGCTTCAACTGTCTCTAAAACAAGAGTGATTGATCAAGCAGTTGTTCCAAACAAACCGATAAAACCAAAGAGAATGTTTATTGTTCTCGTAGGGATTATCTTAGGTTTTATTATAGGTATGATTTTAGCATTTTTAAGAAACAGTCTAAATAATAAAATCTTTAAAACAGAAGAGTTGGAGAAATTAACAAACCTACCTATTTTTGGCTCCATTCCGGAAGTAAGTAAAAAAGACAAACAACCATTTTATGAAGCTTTACGGGTTTTGAGAACCAACTTGCAGTTTACTCCAACTAAGAGTTCAGACGGAGCAAAAGTTATAGCGATAACATCTTCCATCACAGGGGAAGGAAAAACACTCATAAGTGTAGAACTTGCTAAAATATTGGCACAGGGAGAGCAAAAAGTACTGATCATTGATTTGGACTTAAGAAAATCAAGACTGCAAACGCACTTTAAAGTGAGCAATAAGCATGGTATGAGTACTTACCTTTCAGAAAAGTCATATCAAGAACAGATAGTTCAAACAACTGATTTGGCGAATTTAGATGTGATAACAGGTGGACCAGTTCCACCAAATCCTAGTGAACTTCTGATGTCGTCTGCATTTATTCATCTAGTAGAAAATCTTAAGCACAACTATGATTATATTATCTTAGACACAGCACCGATAGGCTTGGTTACTGATGCTATGATCCCACTGAAAGAAGCAGATGTCGCGCTTTTTGTTGTAAGAGCAAACTTTACACCAAAAGATTTAGTAAAAACTATTAACCGTACGGTTGATGAAAAGTCATTTAAGCATGCCGGTCTTATTTTTAATGGTGTTAAGCTTGGTAGAAAATACGGTTATGGGTACGGCTATGGTTATGGTTATGGATACAAATAGTTATGATTAACGGTCTCAAAAAAATGTTTTCGCCGTTTTCGGCTCTGTCACCGCATTCACATCTTTTACCGCTTTCTGGTGAGCTTGAACTGGGTAGAAAACTCAAAACAGATATTCATTCGCACCTTATCCCGGGTATAGATGATGGTGCAAAAACTATGGAAGAGTCGATCGCAATTTTAGAAGCATTTGAGCATTTAGGCTATGAAAGAGTTGTTACAACGCCTCATATGATGCAAGACAGATATGATAACAGTCATAAAAAGATTTTAGACGGACTCTTTGAAGTGCGTAGAGAACTGGAAAAACACTCATGCGAAATTAAGTTGGATGCTGCTGCTGAGTATTATATAGATGATCAGTTTGAAAAACTTTTATATGAGAGGGATATTTTAACTTTTTCAGATAATTATATTCTCTTTGAGATGTCATGCATTAACAAACCGCTCAATTTATTTGATCTTATTTTAGAGATGCAGATAGCAGGCTATAAGCCCATACTTGCACATCCTGAGCGCTATGTGTTTATGAATAATGATCGTGATTTGTACTATGAACTTAAAGATAGCGGGGTACTGTTTCAGGTAGATATGCTCTCACTGACAAACTATCCTTCATTTGAAACGCAAAGATATGCTCTGTGGCTATGCAACAATGGCATGATAGATTTTTTAGGAAGTGATGCGCATAAAATTGCCCACTTGGATATGATAGAAAAACTTAAAACTACCAGTATTTTGAAGTCTGTATATGATAAAAACAAACTTCTAAACGATACTTTGTGAAGGATGTAGCTAAATGAAAAAAGTATTGCTTGTTTTTGGTACAAGACCGGAAGCGATTAAGATGGCACCCCTTGTCAAAGCATTTTCACGTGATCAATTCTTTGAATCAAAAGTATGTGTTACTGCACAGCACAGGGAGATGTTGGATCAGGTTCTGGATATTTTTGAAATTACACCGGAATATGATTTGAACATCATGAAAGCTGCTCAGGATCTTTATGATGTAACTTCCAACGTACTTCTTGGTCTTCGAGATGTTTTGGAAGATTTTTCACCTGATATTGTGTTGGTGCATGGTGATACAACAACAACATTAGCAGCATCACTTGCGGCATTTTATCAAAAAATTGCAGTCGCTCATGTGGAAGCCGGACTCAGAACCGGTGATATCTATAGCCCGTGGCCGGAGGAAGCAAACAGACAGCTTACTTCTCAGATAACGACGTACCATTTTGCTCCAACACAAACAAGTGCAGAAAATTTATTTAAAGAGAACACTCAAAGAGAGAAAGTGTTAGTGACTGGAAATACCGTTATAGATGCTCTTTTCTTAGCTCTTGAGAAAATAGATGCAAGTGTAGAACTTAAAGTAAAAGTATTGGCGCAGATAGAAAAACACTATAAAGTGAAAAAAGATAAAAAAATCATTTTGATTACAGGTCATCGTCGTGAAAATTTTGGACAAGGATTTGTTGATATATGTGAAGCACTTAAAACACTTGCAGAGCAAAATCCTGATGTAGATATAGTGTATCCTGTACACTTGAATCCTAACGTACAAAAACCTGTAAACGAGATACTTCATAGTGTAGATAATGTACACTTGATACCACCTTTGCAGTATGAAGCATTTATATATCTTATGAATTTGTCTTATTTTATCATCACTGACAGTGGAGGAGTTCAAGAGGAAGCACCAAGTTTGGGAAAGCCGGTACTTGTTATGCGTGATACTACTGAACGACCTGAAGCCTTAGAAGCGGGAACAGTGAAGCTTGTAGGTACAAATGTTGAAAAAATCATATATGAAGCGCAAGAGTTACTAGATAATAAAGAGGTATATAAAAAGATGTCTCAGGCACATAATCCTTACGGTGATGGTAGGGCATGTGAAAAAATACTCAACTTTTTAAAGGAACATAATGAAAAGAAATAAAACTGTATGTGTTATAGGACTTGGCTATATAGGTCTTCCAACTGCAGCTCTTTTGGCAAATAGAAACTATGTAGTTCATGGGGTAGATGTTGTTCAAAGTACTGTAGAAACAATTAATGAAGGGCATATTCATATAGTAGAGCCAGAACTTGACATATTTGTGCGTTCAGCAGTTAACTCGGGTAACCTTAAAGCAAGTACAACACCAAAAGAGTCTGATATCTTCATCATTGCCGTACCTACTCCCTTTCATGAAGGTTTTGTTCCAAATATTGACTATGTTGTTGCAGCAACAAAATCGATAGCACCTTTTGTAAAAGACGGAAATATAGTGATTTTAGAATCAACTTCACCGGTTGGCACTACAGATAAGGTAAATGAAGTGTTGGCAGAGAATGGGGTAGATGTCTCAAAAATATTTGTAGCACACTGTCCTGAGCGTGTTCTTCCCGGGAAAATCATGAAAGAACTTGTTGATAATGACCGTATAGTTGGAGGTGTTACTCCTGAGGCTACAGAAGCTACTGTGGAGTTTTATAAAACTTTTGTGAGTGGTGAAGTACTTAAAACAGACGCTAAGACAGCAGAGATGGCAAAACTTACAGAAAATAGTTACAGAGATGTCAATATTGCTTTTGCCAATGAACTATCAATCTTGTGCGATAAGTTTGAAATCAACGCATGGGAGCTTATTGCTTTAGCAAATCGTCACCCTAGAGTAAACATACTTCAACCAGGAGCTGGAGTAGGGGGGCACTGCATTGCGGTCGATCCTTGGTTTATTGTTCACAAAGGGGGAGATGATGCAAAGATCATCCGTACAGCTCGTGAAGTAAACAACTATAAAACAGAATGGGTGATAGAAAAAATTAAAAATGCAGCACTTCAAGTAGAAACTAAAACAGGTAAAAAAGCCAAAGTTGCCTGCATGGGTCTTGCATTTAAACCAGATATAGACGATCTAAGAGAATCACCGGCACTTTATGT
>JALWLL010000111.1 GCA_026996295.1 Sulfurimonas sp. | reverse complement strand
GTTTACTACTCCCCTCCTCTTCTAACTTTTTGATTTTAACTGTTGAGTTTTTTGACGGCTTCACGCTACTGTCTCCTGTGCTTCCTTTGGCTTCATTTTTTTGAGAGCTTGATTTTTGCTCTTCTGGCTCTAAACTCTCACTCTCACTCTTACTTTTTGAAGCTTCAGCAGAAGAAGGGTTCGTGTAGCCCACTTTAAAAGCATTGTTTTTTTCTTGTAAAATGACAAAATTTAGATTATGCAGGGCATCAGCATCTTCACCTAACTGTAAGGCTTTGACATAATAACTCTTGGCTCTGTCCATATAGAGTAATTTAGCTTCACAATTTCCCAACTCATAAAAAAGTTGCTGTTTGACTTTTTTATCACTGCTTTTAATGCTCTTTAGCACACTTTTTGCCTCTTTATATTTCTCTTGTTTGTAAAAGATATGTGCTAACAGTAACTGGGCTTCGAGTGTTCTGTTTTGTAGTCTATAGAGATTTTTTTGACTCTCTACATACTTTTTATCTTTATAAGAAGCATAAGCACGTTCTAAATAATAAGCATCTAACATGCTCCACTCTGTCGGCTCAACCTTTAACACTTTAACCCCCTCACCCCAATGCTCTTTGGTGACTAACTCTTGGGCTTGAACATTAATGCCTAAAAAAATAAGCACTAGAACTAAGTTTTTTGAAAATCTAGTCGCTGAGATAAAAAACAGAATTAAGGCTAAAAACAAAGGCACAAATGCCAACTCAAAGTAGATTCGACTCTCTCGTTCCAAGGCTACATTAGTGATTTTCTCTTTTTCTAACCAAAAAACAATGCCATTAAGCGTCTGCTCCACAGAAGAAAAAGCCAAAAACTCCCCTCCACTGTGTTGGGCTAAGCGTTTAAGACCTCTGTTTAATTTAGAGACCACAATGTCCCCTTTTGCATTTTGTAACAAAGTACCATCTTTTTGTTCTATGGAAGCCCCTTGCTCTGTCGCCATACCTATGGCAACTACTTTAATATTTTCTCTTACTACCAAGCTCATAAGTGACTCATCTAAAAACTCATCACCTCCATCTGTCAATAAAATAACTTTTTTTTCTGCCTCTTTAAACTTTGCTATTTTTTCAAAAAGCTTTTTTAGGTCTGTCCCTTTGGTTAGAATGTATTGGCTATTCATATTCTCTAACGCCAAGCCCACAAGCCTATGGTCAGTAGTAGGAGGCGAAAGAAGCAAGGGGTTAATGGTAAAACCCACAAGGGCTATCTGTTCTTGTCTATCAAGCTCTAAAAACTTTTTTATCACCTCTCTACTCGCTACGGCACGTGAGGGATTAATGTCTTGTGCATTCATAGAAACCGATAAGTCTAGGGCAAACACCAAAGCGTGTGCTTTAATCTTTTGAGTTTCTACAGTAGATGAAAGCACAGGACGTGCCAAGGCAACGACAAGTAACGCCAAAACCATCCAGCGTAAATTTTGAACAAAAGTAGCTCTTTGTTTACGCTTATACACATAAATAAAAAGAGGTAACAGTAACCATAAAAAAGAGGCATAAACAAAGGTCATAAAAGCTCCTCATCTTTTAAAAGTAACAAAAAGAGCATTAGAAGTGCCAAACCTAAAGGGTAGATAAACAGCTCTTTTTTGTTTAAATAGGATTGGGAACGTATGGGACTAGGTTCTAGTTTAGCGATACTTTGATAAACACTTTTAAGCTCATCTGCATTTTGACAAAAGAAACTTTTTCCTCCAGAGTCTTTAGCAATATCATTTAACATCGAGACATCATAGTTCTCTTTTTTTCCTATGCCAATGGTATAAATCTTAATCTCTCTTTGCGTTGCCAAGCCTACAGCCTCTCTGGGTGAAGTTTTACCTGCATTGTGTATGCCATCGGTGAGCAGTACCAAAACCTTAGATTTTGCCTCACCACTTTGTAAAGTCAATACCCCTTGCTTCAATGCATCTCCAATGGCTGTGCTTGTTCCTGCAATGCCAACATCACTCATAAGCTCAAACATCTCATTTAATGCTTTTAAATCATAAGTCAAAGGAGAAGCCGTAAAAGCAAACGAGCCAAAGACGACCAAACCTACATTGTCATCATAACGCTT
>JALWLL010000110.1:55619-80027 GCA_026996295.1 Sulfurimonas sp. | reverse complement strand
TTTGTGAGGTATAATCTTTTTTATGAAAATTTTACTTTTAGAAGATGATACGGTTTTAGCAGATATTTTGGTCGATTTTTTACAAGAGAGTAGTGAAGTAAAACATACTTACAGTATGAAAGAGGCGCTACGCCTGAGTGAAGATGATAGCTTTGATCTGTATATATTTGATATAAATGTTCCCGATGGTGATGGGATAACACTCATTAAAGAGCTTCGTGCTTTTGAGGATAATACACCCACTATTTTTATCACCGCTTTTCATGATACCAAGTATCTCAAATCTGCTTTTGAATCGGGTGCAAACGATTTTATCAAAAAACCTTTTGACCTTGAGGAGCTTGCACAGCGTATTGAAAATATCAAACGCCATTTTGGGCTTCACTCTTTAGTCCCCTTGGCACCCAATATCCAATTTGATACACAACAGCATCTTTTGGTGTTTAGAGATGCCACAAAACATCTCAGCACAAAAGAGTCTTTGGTGCTGCACTATCTGTATAAGAACCGACACCGTGTTGTGAGCGTGGATGAGATGTTGCAAAACCTTTGGAACTATGATGAGATGCCCTCTCCTGATGCGATAAGAACACTTATAAAAGAGTTGAGAAAACATCTTGGTAAAGAGCATATACTCAATATCCGCGGTGAGGGGTATCGTTTTGAATGACTTGGAAAAAAAATCATTTTACTCTTTTTTAGCACTCTATATAGGTTCCTCTTTTTTGTTTGTACTTCTTTTAGGGTATTGGTACTACACATCACAAAAAAATTCCCTTGAGAGTGCAACCTACTACAAGATGCAACATATCGCAGATACTATCTCAAGCTTGATTATCAATGCTCATATGCATAAGACCCCCTTGATACTTCCGGAAGTTCCAAACCATTATGAGTATAGTTTTATCATGGTAGATGAAAAGTCCCCTTATAATAAAAGTTATTTTGAGAGTAACGGCTTGAAAGTTTTGGTTTCATCTTCTGTACAAAACCATCTCAACATAAAATATGTTGTCGTAAAGACTGATGAATATGATAAATACCTCAGAGAACTTAAAAACTCTGTGCTTATTGCCATGGCTGTAGTTTTTCTTCTTATAGGTATCATCTCATACTTCTTAGCAAAGCTTTTTATGAAGCCTATCCGCCAAAAAGTTTTGCAGATAGAAAACTTTGTGCAAGATATCTCCCATGAACTCAATACACCCGTAACCGCTTTGCAAATGAGTTCACAAAGAGCTTTGAGCAAAGGTGTATATGATGAAAAGATACTCAAAAATATTTCCATTAGCACAAAGCAGCTCTACACCATATACCAGTCACTTACCTATCTCAACTTTACCACATCACTTCCCTCTGCCAAGGAGATTCCGATCAAGCCGGTTGTGCAAGAGAGTATAGAGTATTATACTGAGTTGCTCAGTGCAAAATCGATCAGGCTTCAAAGTGCTCTTGAAGATGCAAGATTGATGATTGTGCCCCAAAGAGCAAGCCTGCTTTTCTCCAATCTCCTCTCTAATGCCATCAAATATTCTCTACCCCACACAACGATCACTATCACTCTCAAACAAGGATATCTGAGCATAAAAGATGAGGGTGTAGGTATCCCAAAAGAGAAGCTCCAGGCTATTTTTACCCTCTATGAAAGGGGTTCTGATATTGCCGGTGGTTTTGGTATCGGTCTGAGCATAGTGAAGCAGATTTGTGATGAATACGGTATAAAAATCGAAGTAAACTCCAAAGAGGGCATCGGAAGTGAGTTCGTTTTACATTGGTAACAAAATTTTTAAAACTATCCTGATATAATTCGCAGTAATGAAAAATGACAAAAGAGCCTCATGATACAACTGATAAATATCTCAAAGAGTTACGCTGAGCAAGAGCTTTTCTCAAACTTGAACTTTAAACTCAATGCCTCTAACAGAGTCGGTCTTGTTGGAAGAAACGGAAGTGGAAAATCTACTCTGTTTAAACTGATCCTAGGTGAAGAGAGTCCCCAAAGCGGTGAGGTGATTATCCCTAAAAACTATAAAATAGGGGCACTGAAACAGCATCTGGAATTTAGTGAAAAAACTCTCACAGAGGAGGTTGCCCTCGCTTTGCCGGCGGAGATGAAGTACGATGTGTACAAAGTTGAAAAGATCCTTTTTGGTCTTGGTTTTGTGCAAGAAGATCTTGAAAAAGATCCACTTTCATTTTCGGGAGGCTATCAGATACGTATCAATCTTGCAAAGCTTCTTGTTACCGAACCAAACCTGCTGCTTTTGGATGAACCGACCAACTATCTCGATATTGTTTCTATGCGGTGGTTGAAAAATTTTCTCAGAAGTTTTGAGGGTGAAGTGATCTTAATCACCCATGATCGGGAGTTTATGGACAGTGTAACAACACATACTATGGGGATAGTGCGTAAGTCACTCTCGATACTCCCCGGTAATACCTACAAGTTTTACCAACAGCTTCATGCCAACGATGAACTCCATGAAAAACATAAAACGGCACAAGAGAAAAAAAGAAAAGAGCTTGAAGAGTTCATTGCCAAAAACAAAGCTCGCGCTTCTACTGCGGCACTTGCACAATCAAAAGTAAAACAGCTTGAGAAGATGGAATCGCTTGAAGATCTAAGCTCTGAGAAGACGCTCAGCTTTGATTTTAACTACAAAGAGACTCCGGCGAAAGTGCTCTTGGATGTGAAGGGGTTGAGTTTTGCTTATACCTCGCAGAGGCGTTTATTTGAAAATATCTCATTTACACTTCAAAAGGGGGAGTGTTTAGCTATCATCGGTAAAAACGGTAAAGGCAAATCAACACTTCTCAATACTATTGCGGGGGAGCTTCAACAGCTCAGCGGGAGTGTTGATTTTCACACAAGTAGCTCTGTTGCACACTTTGGACAAACAAACATAGCGCACCTTGATGCAAACAACAGTGTCATGGATGAGATCTATGCAGCTGATCCTAAACTTCCGGAAGCTTCTGTAAGAGCCATTTGTGGTGCTATGATGTTTGGCGGGGAGAGTGCCAAGAAAAAAATCTCCCTGCTCTCCGGTGGTGAAAAAAGTCGTGTTATGCTTGGGCAGATACTGGCAAAACAGGTGAACGTGCTTTTGTTGGATGAGCCTACAAACCACCTTGATATGGAGTCTATAGAGGCACTTACAAAAGCAATTCAGAACTTTAAAGGTTCCGTGATCATAGTTACGCACTCTGAGGAGCTTCTTCGTCGTGTAGCAGACAGACTTATCATATTTGCACAAGAGGGTGCAGAGTATTTCGATGGCGGGTATGATAGCTTTTTAGAAAAAATAGGCTGGGAAGAGGAGGAGCAAAGCAAACAGCAAAAAAATAGCTCAAAGCCCAATAAAAAAGAGAACAAAAAACAGCGTGCTGCTCTTGTTCAGGAGCGAAGCAAACTCACTTCCCCTTTGAAAAAAGAGCTTGTAAAGCTTGAAGAGTTTATTATCGATGCAGAAGAGGAGCTTAGTGTTTTGCATGAGCAGCTTATAGAAGCTTCCAAGGAGCTGCAAAGTTCCAAGGTGATGGAGCTTTCCAAGCTCGTAAGTGATTTAGAGGCAGAAGTTGAGCAAAAGTTTGAGGATTTAGAAAATACTCAAAATAAACTTGATACACTACTAGATGATTATGAAGAGAGATTAGCACAACTATAAAATCTTAACTGCTATGGTACTGGAATTAGAATGAAGAAAAAGAGTATAAAAAAGATTACCCTCTCAAACCTCACGCAGGTATTTTTGCTCGCTATGCTTATTATTATTGCTGTGATTGTATTGAGTTATCGCAGTTTTTTTCAGTATGTTGTTGAAAACAGAGTGCTTTCTGTATCAGAGATTATCCAAGCAGGGCTTACCTCCCATATGAAAGCCGGCATTATGGATAAGAGGGATTACTTCCTAGAGGAGATAGCTTCTGTACACGATATAAAATCAATCAAGATTGTACGCGGGGATGCAGTTCGGGAGCAGTTTGGCAAATCGGGTAAATTTGAGCAGCCATTAGATAAAAATCTGCGTACAATACTTCAAGAAAAAAAAGTGCACATCAACTGGAATGATTTTGCTTCCAAAGTTGAAGCAGTAGTACCATACATAGCAAACTCCAAAGGATATTTAAATTGTTTAGAGTGTCATCATGTTCGTGACGGTGATGTACTTGGTGCGGTGAGCATCACCATAGATACCTCAGTGTATCAAAGTATGGTCTTAAAAAACAGTTACCTGATCGTTGGTGTTTTACTGCTGTTTGCTTTGGTTGTGATTCTCAATATGTCTCATGTCATAGAGCGTTATATTCGAAAGCCTCTCTCCAATATCATCGAAGATGGAGAGATGGCTTATCGGGAGCATAAAGAGGTTGACAGTGACAAGTATGAGAGCAAAGAGTTTTGTGATGTTGCTCAAAACGTCAATAAGTTCAATAAAAATATTTTAAGCAAAGAGGAGCAGTTACAGGAAAAAAATCTGCAACTGCAACAGCTTAACGAAGAGATAGAGCTCACTCTCAAAGAGACCATGCTTGCTATGGGTCAAATAGAAGAGTTGCGCTCAGGTGAGACCAAACGACATACCCAACGTGTAGCAGCTATTAGTATCCTTATAGCTAGGGCCTATGGTCTTAGTGAAGAAGAGGTAAAACTGATAGAGTTGACATCACCGCTGCATGACATAGGAAAGATTGGTATTGCAGATGCAATACTGAATAAGCCGATGAAGTTGAACAATGAAGAGTTTAGCCTGATGAAAACACATGCTTCTTTAGGGCATGATATACTCAAACATTCAAAGCGAAAAGTGCTTAATATTGCAGCGACCATAGCGTATGAGCATCATGAGAAGTATGATGGGACAGGCTACCCAAGGGGACTAAAAGGGGATGAGATAGATATCTATGCCCGCATAGTGGCAGTAGTTGATGTTTTTGATGCATTGCTTTCAAAACGTGCATATAAACAGCAATGGTCACTCGATGAGGTTGTAGCGTTTCTTACAAAAGAAAGGGGCAAGCATTTTGATCCGAAGATTGTCGATATTGTGCTTGAAAATATTGATGAATGTGCGAAAATAGTTTCAGAGCTTTCAGAAGAGAAGGCCTAAATCAGCTGATTTTTTATGAACTCCATATAGTGTCCCTCTTCATACTCTAACTCTTTGTGTGTTCCATGTTGTACAATTTTGCCCTCATCAAGGACGTAGATCATGTCTGCATTTTTAACGGTGCTGAGTCTGTGTGCTATAGTGATGACGGTTTTATTTTCAAGGATCGGAAGCAGGGCAGTATGCAGTTTTGCTTCTGTGTGAACATCAAGTGCCGATGTGGACTCATCAAAGATAACGACAGCCGGATCGGCGATGATCATTCTTGCAATACTGAGTCGTTGCCGTTGCCCGCCGGAGAGACGAATACCGTGACGCCCTACAATAGTGTCAAGCCCATCTTTCATACCCAGCACGGTATCGTGAAGCTGTGCGACTTGCAGTGCTTTGTGTATCTGTTTATCGCTGATATTTTCATCACCCATAGTGATGTTAAAACGCAGTGTCGAGTTAAATAAAATCGGCATCTGCAGCACTAAAAAGATTTTTTCTCGTAAAGAGTGTTTGTCAAGATCTTCTATGTTTATCTCGTTGTATCGGAGTGTACCGCTACTTTTTTCATAAAACCCTGAGATCACCTGTGCCAAAGTTGTTTTACCACTGCCGCTTGCGCCAATAAGGGCTATCTTGCAACCTGCTTCTATCTTTAAAGAGATATCTTTGAGTATCTCTTTTTCGTGTGTATATGAGAAGTGAAGATGCTCAAGCTCTATGGTGATCCTCTGTTGTGAGAGTTTTTTTGTGCCGCTGTTTTCTGTTTTAAGCCTTAGAACCTTGTTGAGTCTTTTGATCGCTGCGGTTGCTGATGAGTAGCTGTACTGCATGGAGAGGATATCTTGCACCGGTGTCATAATAAACCATATATATCCAAACATTGCGAACATCATACCGATACTCAGATCACTGTAAGCAACAAGAAGCAGACCCGATGCGCGTAAAAGTTCAAACATAATTAAAAATATTGTGTAGGACAGCTTCTCAAATGCAACGCTTTTGTAGCCGTACTCGTTGGAGGTCTCTTGGATGTTTTTTGCATCAGCTATTGCCTGTGAGAAGAAATACTCCTCTTTGTTACTTGCCTTGATTTGTCCATAAAGATCCAAAGTTTCCCCGATTCGGTCTTGAAACTTCTCAATTGCAGCATTTTCTTTGCTTTTGAGCTTGCCTACATATTTGGCCATCTTTTTACTGATGAGCATAATAAGTGGCTGAATAACCAAGATCAATATACCCAAGACAGGATCGATCATAATCATCACCACACCTACGGCAATCAGTGTAAGTACAGAGGCAACAAAACGACTGACACTTGTGATGATGAAGTTATCAAGTGTGTTGACATCAGTGATGAGGTTTGCGGTGATCGCTCCGCTTCCAAGTGTTTCATACTCATTCATAGAAGCGACCTCAAGATGCTCTATAAGGCGTTTTCTTACCATAAACGTAACATATTTGGATATCTTTGTAAAAATTTTCGTGATGATAACCGTAAGGAGGTAGTAGGTAAAACGTAAAAATATCACTGCCAAAGTTACAATGGCAATATAGTAAAAAGGGGTCGTCTCACCAAAGATATGGTTGATGGTTTCCACAAAATAAGCCGGTTTATGAAGTAAAACTTCATCAACCATTACAGGAAGCATCAAGGGTATCGGTACACTGATAATAATGGCGATTATGGTGAGGATCTGCCCGTAAATAAGAGCAGGCTTTTTATGTAAAATAAATTTAAAAAGAGATGTGAGGGTTATGTCGTTGTTCATGTAAAGAGTTGGCTACAAGACCATAAAGATGCTAGCTGTTGGCATCTATGGCATTGTGTATGCGTAAAAGAGTTTCCTCTTTGCCAAGAACTGACATAACGCTGTCAAGTCCTGGACCTGAGAGCTTTCCAAGAAGCGCAACACGTAAAGGCTGACCGATTTTTCCAAAACCGATCTCCATCTCATCAACAACCTCTTGCATAAGATGATGGTAGTCACTTGGAAGATGAAGTTCATTTGCGTTACTTACTTTTGTTGCAAATGTTTTGAGCACTTCCAAAGCATTCCCTTTAAAGGCCTTCTTAAGAGCTTTTTCATCATAAGATGCAGGTCTGTTGATAACTTCTTTGATAAGATCTGCCATCTCTTTGAGTGTCTTTGCTCTCTCTTTGATAGCATCAAGCAAAATCTCTTTTTTATCATGAGAGGTTAGTACAAGGTCGTACTCTTGCAGAAGCTCTGTCAGTTGTGCATTTGGTGTGTTTTTAATATAGTGCGCATTGAGCCAGTCAAGCTTTTCGGTGTTGTATATAGATGCAGACTTGTTGATATCTTTAGGGTTAAAGAGTGTACGCATCTCCTGCATAGAAAATATCTCCTGATCCCCATGGCTCCAGCCAAGACGAACAAGAAAGTTTAAAAGTGCATGAGGCAGGTACCCCATCTCTTTGTATGCCATAACATCGGTTGCGCCGTCACGTTTGGAGAGTTTTTTTCCTGCCGAGTTGTGTATCATCGGTACATGATAGAAGTTAGGGATGCTAAAACCGAGTGCTTCATACACCACTATCTGTTTTGGTGTATTGGAGAGGTGATCATCTCCGCGTATCACTTCGTTGATCCCCATAAGTGCATCATCAACAGCAACTACAAAGTTATAAGTGGGACTTCCATCAGCACGCGCAATAACAAAGTCATCTAAAATATCTTCAGCTTGAAAAGAGATCTCTCCTTTTACACCGTCATTGACGATGATCTCTCCGCTCAGTGGTGCTTTGATGCGGATTACAGGCTCAACACCCTCTGGCGGTGTGCCTTTGAAATCACGATACATGCCATTATATTTTGTACGCTCTTTATTTGCCATTTGTGTTTCACGAAGTGTATCCAGCTCCTCTTTTGACATATAGCATTTGTACGCTTTGCCCTCATCAAGAAGCTGTTGTATATACTTTGCATAGATATCATCTCTTTGTGACTGGTATATTATCTCTCCGTCATGCTCAAGTCCCAGCCATTCAAATGCTTTTACAATAGCTTGTGCAGCCGCTTCTGAATTTCTAGCCTTATCTGTATCTTCAATGCGAAGAACAAATTTTCCACCATTTTTCTTCGCCCAAAGGTAAGAAAAAAGCGCAGTTCTTAAACCACCTATGTGAAGATATCCTGTAGGACTTGGAGCAAAACGTGTAACAACCATTGGTATGCCTTTTATAATTATAGTTGTGCAATTTTAGGCAAACATTGGTTAAAAGCGGGTAAAATACACTTTTAAATTTGATAAAGTGACTTTATATGTATAAATTTTTCTTAACTTTGCTATTTTTTCTTTTCGTTTTTTCTTCTGCTGTGCATGCTAAGCTTATCGATGGTGTTGCTATTGTTGTAAAAGGGAGTGCTATCACTTTGTATGACATAGAAAAAGAGATGAAGCTTGCAAAAGTCGATGCAAAATCGGCAAGCGATATTTTGATCAGAAAAAAACTTGAAGAGCTTGAGACGAAAGAGCGAAAGATCAGTGTCACTTCAAGTGAAGTGTATGAGGATATTAAAAAAACCGCAGCAGCAAACAAGATGAGTGTGGATGAGTTCTATGCAGCTGTAAGAGAGTCCAATGGTCTTACATCAACGGAGTTGAAAAAAACCATAAAACAAAGACTTCTGGCACAAAAGCTTTACGCCGCCATAGCATACTCAAAACTTTCACAACCAAGCGATCAAGAGGTTAAAGAGTATTATGAACTGCATAAAAAAGAGTTTATGCATCCAAGTGTCTTCAATGTAATTGTAAACTTTTCCTCAAATAAAGAGGCGCTTGAAGCTAAAATGAAAAACCCAATGCTGTATGCCCCGCAGGTTCAGACAAAAGAGGAGAGTATCCCTTATGAAAAAGTCTCACCAGAACTTGCATCTCTTTTGGCAAACACTCCCTTAAACTCTTTTACACCTATAGTTCCAAATGGACAGGGCGCTTTTATGAGCTTTTATGTTAAAGGGGTAGAAGATCTAAAAGAGATCCCTCTTGAGAGCGTTCAAGAGCAGATCAAAAACAAAATAATGGCTAAGCAACGAGAAGAGGTTTTGGGTGATTATTTTGCAAGATTGCGTCATAATGCAGATATAACGATTATACGCATGCCTCAGTAGTAACTATAACAGCGTTTAGCCGTTATAGTTTTCTAAGTATTTTGTGTTGAAGTTATTCGTTTTGAAGTCTTCGTTTCTCATCATTTTCAAGTGAAAAGGGATGGTTGTTCTGATGCCGGTGATGGTAAACTCACTCAAAGCTCTGTCCATTCTTGCGATCGCTTCTTCTCTGTTTTTTCCATAAACGATCAGTTTGCCGATCATAGAGTCATAGATCATCGGAACAATATAACCCGCATGAGCGTGAGAGTCTATACGAACATCTTTGCCGCCCGGTGCTATCCATGAGTTGATCTTACCCGGAGATGGCAGGAACTTCACAGGGTCTTCTGCAGTGATACGGCACTCAATAGAGTGACCTTTGAGTACAACACTTTCTTGTGGCGGAAGCTCTTTTCCCTCGGCAACTTCGATCATCATCTTGATAAGATCAATGTCACTTACCATTTCAGAAACAGTATGTTCAACCTGTAAGCGTGTATTCATCTCCATAAAGTAGAAGTCAAGATTTGCATCGAGTAAGAACTCAAATGTACCCGCACCTTCGTACTTTATGTACTTAGTAGCACGAACAGCTGCATCCCACAGTCTCTCTCTGACCTCTTGTGTAAGCACAACAGCAGGAGACTCCTCTATAAGCTTTTGGTGACGCCTTTGCATAGAGCAGTCACGTTCACCTATATGAAGAACATTTCCGTGAGCATCTGCCATGATCTGTACTTCGATATGGCGAGGTTCTTTGATGAACTTCTCCATATAAATAGTGCCATCACCAAAAGCAGTGATCGCTTCACTCTCTGCAGCTAAAAATGCATTTTCAAGATAACTTTCCTCTTCAACAACACGCATACCACGTCCACCGCCGCCTTGTGCAGCTTTTAGGATCACGGGGTAGCCAACTTCTGCAGCTCTTTTTTTAGCATCGGCAATATCGGTAATAGCACCGTCACTTCCGGGAACAACAGGAACATTCGCTTCTATCATTACATCTTTTGCTTTTGATTTGTCACTCATTAAAACCATAACTTCGGGAGTCGGCCCGATAAACTTGATGTTGTGGTGTGTACAGATCTCAACAAAATGTTGGTTTTCACTTAAAAAACCATATCCCGGGAAGATCGCATCACTGTGACTGATCTCTGCAGCAGAGATAATAGCAGGAATGCTCAAATAGCTCTCATTACTAGGGCCGTTTCCTATACAAATAGCCGCATCGGCAAGTTTAAGATACTCGCTTCCTTTGTCGGCAGTTGAGTAAACGGCAACGGCTTCTTTACCCATCTCTTTAATAGTCCTGATAGCACGAAGAGCGATCTCTCCGCGGTTAGCGACTAAAATTCTTTTTATTTCTGCCATAGTGTTACATCTTCTCTACTATAAACAGTGGCATATCATACTCAACTGCCTGACCGTTTGTTGCTAAAACTTCAAGTATTTTACAATCAAAATCAGCTTCAAGCTCATTCATGATTTTCATAGCTTCCAAGATAGCAACCACCTGACCTTTTTTAATAACATCGCCAACTTTTACAAATGGTGGTGAGTCCGGTGATGGAGATGCATAGAATGTACCAACCATTGGAGAAAGGATAGCATCACCTGTGATCTCAGCAGGGGCTGGTGCTTGGGTAGTTGTTGCAGCTGCCGGTGCGCTGGCTTGTGCCGGTACCGCTGCTACTGCCGCTGCAGGAGCAGCTACGAGGTTAGTAGCTTTTTCTAATTCAATAGAAAAATCCTCTTTTGTTATTTTAATTCTTGAAAGGCCGCTGTCATCGAACTCTTTCATGAGTGATTTGATCTGTTTTGTATCCATCCGTAAGACTCCAAAATATATAAAATTTTGCGATATAATACCATAATTAAATTTAAATTTAAGTTTATAAGCAAGAGAACGTAAAAGAGAGAGCATGTTAAGCGACAAAAATTTTATAAATATAGCAACCGAGATATCAACAGCTTCGAAGTGTGTTTCAAAGCAGGTGGGTGCCGTGATAGTCAAAGATGGGCGGATTTTAAGTACCGGCTACAATGGCACTCCCGCCGGCTTTACGAACTGTTGTGATCACTGGAACAATGAGTACACGTCGGAGCATCATGAGTGGAGTAAAACCTATGAGATACATGCTGAAATGAACGCTATTATCTGGGCGGCAAGAAAGGGGATATCTATAGAGGGCGCTACAATTTATGTAACACTTGAACCATGTAGTGAGTGTAGTAAAAATCTCATAGCGAGTGGAATTAAACGTATTGTGTATGCAAAAGAGTATGAACATACCCACTCCGACACTATTTCAAAGTTTATAAAAGATAATAGAGTGAGTATAGAGAAGCTTTAAAACGTAAAAATATTAGCCGAGAAACTCTGCGATTTTAGAAGTGGGTCTGCCGATGATTGCTTTGTCCCCTTTGATAAGTACGGGTCGCTCTATAAGTTTTGGGTACTCCACCATCGCTTCTATGAGTTTTTCTTCATCAAGCTCATCTTTGAGGTTAAGCTCTTTGTAAATATCCTCTTTCTCTCTCATGAGCTCCCTGGCAGAAAGATCAAGCTTACTTAAAATCTCTTGTATCTCTTTTTTGGAAGGGTTGCTTTGGAGGTACTTGACAACCTCTATCTTGGAGTTGCTCTCTTGTAAGATCTGTAAAGCCTCACGAGATTTGGAACAGCGAGGATTATGCCATATAGTTATTGTGTTCATCTGTTTTCCTTGTTTTGATTTCGTTATGGTGCCAAATATTGCGTCTTTAGTCAACTTTACGCAATGTAGCCTTTTTGAACCATTTTTACAATATAATTATAACACTCTAATGCAAGGATATTTATGTCTCTTCTGTGCGAAAATGCAAGCGCTTCTGTTTTACTCTCTTACTTTGCAAAGCAAAAGTTAAGTGGGGGTGAGATAGTGTCATTTGAACTTTTAGAAGCTGATGTTGAGAAGATAGGGTATAAAGCCCTAGTTGATCTTGCGCAGCTTTTTTTTATGCGTTTACTAACGCCTAGAGTGGATGAGGAGGGAGTCGTTCTTTTGCGTTTTGAGAAGATAAGGCAAAACAACTCTTTTCATCATATGCAAAGCTCAACTGAGAAGTATGGTGTAGCGAGTGAGTTTTTTCGTATTGAGAAGACGGCTCAGTTTAGCTTTTTGTATCACTTCCAAAAAGCGTTGGAGTTTGTAGGTATTGAGAAGCGGGAGAGGGTTGTCAACCTTGGCATCAACAAGGGTGATGAATTTGGCGTTATCAAGGAGATGCTCGGTGATGAGCTTTGGAGTCAAAAAGAGTTTGTCGGGATTGACTATGCGGCATCTGCCATAGCGTATGCAAAAAAAGAGTTTGCACAAGATAAAAATGTAACGTTTTTGTGTGCTGATATCAACAAACTCCATGAGTACAATGTAGGCAGGTTTGATCTTTTGGTATCTATTGGAACCTTGCAAAGTAGCAACATAGAGTTTAACAAAACTTTTATGGGGTTGTACCAAAACCATCTTGAAGATGGCGGGGCAGTAGTGCTTGGGTTTCCAAACTGTCGCTGGATAGACGGTGAGATGATCTATGGTGCCAAAGCACCCAACTATCCCTTCTCAGAGCTTTCTTTAGTTCTTAAAGATATTCACTTTTGTAAAAAGTATCTGCAGCAAAAAAAGTACAGAGTTGTCATCACCGGGAAAGATTACCTTTTTTTGAGTGCGAGAAAAATCGTTTAATCTTCTTCTTCTTTATTCTTCTGCTTTTTTTTGAGCTCTTTTTCAGAGTAGTTGTTGAGATTTACAGAGTTTTTTGCACCCAAAATAAACCAGAGCATCACACTTATAAAACCGATAGAAGCGATGATGTTAAAGATATTTTCAAACATATTTTTCCTTTGTTATAACATCCATTTTTTAAGCCAGACACTCAGCACATACAGCCCCCAAAGGTGCTGTTTAAAGTTGCCGCTTTTTGCTCGCTGCACATACTCGGCAAGCTCTTGTTCTTTAAACATCCCCGTTTGTCGGTTTACCTCTTGAATGAGCGTGATCCTTTGGGAGTTTACAAGGTACTCCATATAGGGGTTGGAAAAACCTTTTTTCTTTCTTGTGAGTATCCTCTTATCAAGGTGCGGTGCCATTACTTTTTTCAGAAGTGATTTTGTAACACCCTCATTGTATCGAAGTTGGGGTGATATGGAAAACACCTTGCCGGCAAGTTCATGATCTAAAAAGGGTGTGCGTGATTCTATGGAGTGTGCCATGCTCACACGGTCAAGTTTTGTTAAAAAATGCTCAGCCTGAAAAAGATTCAGATCAATATAACTGTACCACAAAGAGTGATCGCTATGTGGTGAACTCTCAAAACGCTCTCTGTAGGGGGCTAAGTACTTCAGCGAGTCATTGTCTTTGATATTTTTACGCAAAAGCCTGTTTTTTTGCAGGTCTGTAAATTTTTCTCCTGAGGTGCGAAAGAGCAGCGTGTCATCAAAAATACGTTTATACCACTCCCACTCGCGGTTCATCGAAAAATTGGAACGAAAATATTTTTTGAGCCAATTTTTATGCCCTAAAACAGCGGCTTTTTCAATATCAAGATATTCAAAGTACTGCCGGTATCCCAAAAACAGCTCATCACTTCCCTCTCCGCTCATAACCACTTTGTAGCCATCTTTTTTGATCTGCTCAAACAAAAGGTACAGCGGTATGGCAGCGGGGTCGTTAAGTGGTTCATCAAGGGTATCAAAAACGTGTTCACTCGCTTGCATAAAACTTTTTTGGTTGATCTGAACCTGAGTGTTTTTTATCCCTAAGAGTTGTGCACTCTCGCGTGCATTCTCTCTTTCATCGTACTTCTCAAAGCCCTCATAGCCTATGGTGTAGCTTGGAAGTTCTATGGAGTTCTTCTTTGCAAAGTAGTTAATGGTGGCAGAGTCGATACCCCCTGAGAGCAAAGAGGCGATAGGCACATCAGCATTGAGGCGTATATCTATCGACTCTTCAAGTAAACGCTCCACGACACTGATCGCTTCATCCTCTTGTGTGATGATATTTGGTGTTGCATCTAAAAGATCATAATATCTTTGAACATGCGCACGCTTGTTTTTGTAGATGAGGTACTCACCTGCTCCAAGTTTGCATATCCCTTCAAAAAAGGTATGTGGCGGCGTGGGTGCCAAAAAAGAGAGGTAACTCAGCAGGGCATCTTGGTTGAGGCGATGCGTTTTTAAAAAAGGGGTGAGTGCCTTGATCTCAGAAGCAAACACAAAACACTCACCCTCGTCGATGTAAAAAAGTGGCTTTTTCCCAAGCCTGTCGCGAAAGAGATAGAGTGTCTCATCATCATAAAGAGCGATGGCGAACATTCCACGAAGATGTTGCACAAACTCCACACCCCATTTTTTGTAAGCCGCAATGATAACTTCTGAATCGCTTTGTGTTTGAAACGAAAAACTCTCTCTAAGTTCCTCTTTTAACTCGGCAAAATTATAGATCTCACCGTTAAATGAGAGCAAAACGGTGCCGTTTTGTAAAGGTTGGTGGGAGCGTGCATGGGTGTCAAGTATGCTTAGGCGCAGGTGAGCGAAAAAAAGCTCTCTGGTTTGGGTGATACCGCAAAAGTCAGGGCCTCTGTGGGAGAGTGTACTTAGGGCTGCTTTTGCTTTGTGCTCATTATACTCCCCGACAATGCCAAAAATAGCACACATTATGCAGAGCCTTTGAAAAAAGCGACCGTTATATCATTTTGCAAATAATCATCTCTTATGAGAAGTGAGGTGACCTTGAGCTCTTTGGCTATTGTTTGGATCTCTTGTGTTGTGATGTAGTTGTATGTGTGTGACTCTTTGTCTCCATGAAGAATATTAAACACAAAACCATAGTTGCAGCTTTGAAAACATTTGGATATAAAAAGGTGTGTCTCAAAGCTATTAAGTACATTCATGGCACCGCTACATACATAAAAGTCAGCGTTTGGAAGCTCCTCTTTGCATATATCAAGATTGTAGATCTCACCCTGAGTTTGTTGCTTGGCGATGGTGCACATCTGCTCAAGGCTGTCGATGCCTATATAGCTCTTTGGGAGTGTCATGTTGTTTTTCATATAAAGATACAAGTCGCCAAAGCCACAGCCGGCATCAGCGAGTGTATAAGGTGTCACATCTTTTGGAAGCATACTTAAAAGCACTTCAAAGCGGAGCTCCTGAGAGTTTTGTGAGAGCCAGTTGACACCTCTTGGGGTTATGCCGTGTTGGCTGATTGCCGAGGTGTAAAATATTTCGTTGTCAATTTTTGGCATAGCTCCCCTTTTTCTGTGAAACATATTATATAATACACTTGTTAATGAGGAGTGCTTATGAGAGTAGCTGTTGTCGGACTTGGTGGTGTTGGTGGGTATATAGGTGCCTCTTTGGCAAAAACTTCCTATGATGTCGTGGGGTTTGCCCGCGGGGAACACCTCCTAAGGATCCAAGAAAACGGACTCAAGATCATAGAAGATACCAAAGAGTGGAGCGCAGAGCTGCAAACCCAAGAGCTTAGTGAGGCACAGGGGTATTTTGATCTGGTGCTGTTTTGTGTCAAAAGCTATGATATAGCAGAGTCCTATAAAGCTCTTGAGCCCTATATAGATGAAAAAACGATACTTCTGAGCTTCTCAAACGGTGTCTCAAATGCACAACTGCTCAGGCATTTAAGTAAAAGTATAGTGCTTAATGGCTGTGTATATATACTCTCACATATCCAAACGGCAGGTACTATACGCAAAAAAGGTAAGGTTTTTGTCGCAGTCTTTGGTGGTGATGTTTGTGCAACTACAGTTGTCAAAACAGTGTTTGAGAGTGCTGAGTTACGAGTGAAAACACCTGATGATATAGAAAAAGCACTATGGAAGAAGTATATCTTTATATCCGCTTTTGCAACGCTTACAAGTTACTATAACAAGAGTATAGGGTATGTTTTGAAGCATCATTATGATGAGGTGCAAAAAACGCTCAAAGAGATAGCCAGCGTTGCAAAAGCCAAAGAGATCGATATAGAGGAGGAGGTGGAAAAATCTTTAGATGTTGCAAAGACTCTTCCCTATGATGCCTCCACCTCTATGCATCTTGATTTTCAAAACAAGCGTCAAACAGAGCTTGAGAGTTTGAGTGCTTATATTGTGCAAGAAGCAGGAGCTTATGGAATTAAGGTTCCATACATGAGCAAGATGTATGAAAAGTTATCCCTGAACTAACTCAACTTCTATGCGGCGGTTTTTTGCACGACCCTCTTTGGTAGCATTGCTGGCAACAGGACGCGCTTCCCCTCTGCCGATAGCTACAAGGCGCTCAGGGTCTATACCGTAGCGGATAAGTACCTCTCTGACACTGTTTGCTCTGTTTTGCGAAAGCACTTGATTGTGTTGCGCATCACCCATAGAATCTGTATAACCGTAAATAACTACTTTATAGCCCTTGTTTTGTCGTAAAAAAAGCGCAAAAGACTGCAGGTCATTGATGACATCGGTGGTGATATCGTACTTATCACTTCCAAAATGGACACTTAGCGTTGCTGTTTGAGGACATCCGTAGCCATCGACCGTGAACTCCGCAAGTGTGTTTGGACATTTATCCTGCGAATCGACAACCCCGTCATCATCGCTGTCCACTTCACAACCTCTGTAGTCAACAACAAGCCCTTTTTGTGTATTTGGACATTCATCTTTTTCATCGGCAACACCATCGTGGTCACTGTCATGCTTGATAAGACAACCATACTTGTCCACCTCTTGGTTTATCTGGGTATTGGGGCATCTGTCCTGTGCATCGAAAACGCCGTCCTTATCGCTGTCAAGCACCTCTACAACTATTGGAAGTACGACCTCGGGAGGTGCTTCCTCTACAGCTATGGGTTTGATGAGAGGGTATTCACTCTCTTTAGCACTTGTATTTACATCTTCAGAAGCAAAAACATTGAGAAGGGAACAACTCAGCGTAAGGAGTACAGCAAAAACTTTCATATCTTTTCCTAGTATAGGTTTCTTTTATAATTGTGTTGTGATTATTATAGTATAAAATCACTTTTTTCTATAAAAAACACTTAACATTTGTCTCTAAAAAGTTTTATTTTGAGAAGTACAAGGCTATTTGGTAATAATTTTAGAAAAATTAGGAAGCTTTGATGAAAAAAGAAAGAATTGTTTTAGGCGGTGGCTGTTTTTGGTGTATAGAAGCAGTCTATAGAAATGTCAAAGGTGTTGCAAGTGCAGTGAGCGGTTATGCAGGTGGAAGGCGTCCAAACCCGAGCTACGAGCAGGTATGTACAGGTGTAAGCGGTCATGCAGAGATCGTAGATATCACTTACGATGCAGATATTATCTCGCTTGCAGAGATTTTAGATATCTTTTTTGTGATCCATGATCCAACGACCCTGAACCAGCAAGGTGCCGACAAGGGAACTCAGTACCGCTCTGTGATCTATTATGAGAATGATGCACAAAAAAATGTGATAGAGCAGAGTATAGAAAAAGCGCAACAAAACTACACAGACACAATAGTTACAGAAGTGAGTCCACTTCCGGAAGTGTACCCGGCAGAGGCGTATCATCAAAACTATTATAATCTTAATGCCTCACAGGGCTACTGTCAAGTGGTGATCGCACCAAAACTTCAAAAATTTATGCTGAATTTTCCGGATAAAGTAGAATAGTTTTAAAAGTTTTTATTACTCTTTTATGCTAAAATACCTCAATTATATAAGGAGAAGTTATGGAGCATGTGTATAATCTGGCTATTATCGGGGCGGGACCGGCAGGTATTGCTACCGCTGTAGAAGGCTATTTGCAAGGTATAAGAGATATCGTTTTACTCGAAAAGGATCAAAACCATAACTCGACCATAAGAAAATACTATAAAGATAACAAGAGAGTGGACAAGGACTGGAAAGGTCAAAAAGTTGAGCTTGACGGGCGTATCTACTTTGTTGATGGAACAAAAGAGACGACACTTGATTTCTTTGATGAGATCCTTGCGCACCATTCGGTTGAACTGCAAACACATGTTGAGGTGCAGGGAATTGAAAAAAAAGAGGATCACTTTGAGGTTTTCATGGCGGGTAAAAGTATCAAAGCTAAACATGTGGTGGTTACTATTGGTCGTATGGGCAAGCCAAACAAGCCCAGCTATAAGATACCATCGGGCATCAAAAAGAAGATAGGCTACACCCTTGATGGATGCAGTGAGGGGGAGAAGGTCTTAGTTGTCGGCGGTGGTGACAGTGCTGTGGAGTATGCTGTGGATTTGGCTGAGAAAAATGAGGTGGCGATCTGCTACAGAAGAGAGACCTTTCGACGTGCAAACCCTACAAACCAGACCAATATAGCCAATGCCATAATGCACAAAGAAGTACGCCCTATCTTGGGGGTCAACATAGATGGGCTTGAAGATGTTGATGGCAGGGTAAAAGTGCTCTTTAGCGAGATTGAACCGGAAATATTTGACAGAGTGATCTATGCAATCGGAGGTACGACACCGAGTGCGTTTTTAGCGAGTTCGGGCATAGAGGAAGTTGATGGAAAACCTGTGCATGATGAAAATTACGAAACTAATGTCAAAGGGCTTTTTGTAGCGGGTGATATCACTCAGGAGAGTGGCGGGAGTATCGCTCTTGGACTGAACCACGGTTATGCGATAGCGTGTTATATACAGGGTGAATGTTTGGTGGAAAAAGACTAGTTTTTTAAAATTGCCGGATCTTTTTCACTCATAACGCCCTCGGGCGTTTGAAGTACCACCTCTACCTCGCAACTGAGATATTCAGAGGTGCAAAGAGGTGCCTTGGTTTCATCTTCAAAAGCTGCTTTTTTTGCGTTGCAGATGATATCTTCAAGTAAGCTTTTGTGGGCTTTAGCAGATGTGTATGTGCCCCGCAGTTCGTTATCGATGTAGAGATTTACCGTCGTTGCGATCTTTTCGTTGAGTAAGGGGTGCTCTTGTAGGAGTGATCTTTTGTCTATGGTTCTTTGAGCTTGAAAAACCTCTTGGATGGAGTCACGGGCAAGTTGCAACAAAACAGATCTGGACACATCAACCCCTTTTTCTTTTTCACATTATATCACGTTTTTATCTCTTTGGATTCTACTTTTTGATTGTTGATAAGTTTAATAACTATCATCACTGAGATAACCTGGAAGAGTGCTGCTAAGATAAACGCATAGTAGTGAAGTGTATCGATAGAGTTAGCATGGTATGCCAAGGTCGCCATTGCAATAAGAAGTGTCAGCGGCATAGAGTGTGAAAGCCCCATTAAGACAGCATCTCTGAGTCCAAGCGCTTTGATGAAGACAAGTGATGCCACCACTCTCATGATGACCATCACAAAAGCGATCATAACAGCTTTGCTGATAAGTCCATCTATGCTCAGGGCTTCTAGGTTGAAGGAACTTCCGATATGGATAAAGAAGATAGGGATCAAAAAACCAAAACCGTAAGAAGCAAGCTTTTCTGGAAGTTCATGCTTGTGTTCAAAAAATGTAGGTATAAATATCCCTGCCAAAAATGCACCAAAAGCTAGTTCGAGATCCAGATAGAGCATAGCACCTACAAGCAAAAAGAAGATACCCATGGAGAGTCTGATATCTTGCTCTTTATTGTCATTATGGGGCATAAGTGCGGTTGATACCTTTGGAAACCACCAAAACAGAAGTTGCATGGTTCTAAAGACAATATACATAAAGATCAAAAAGAGTACCAAGGCGCTGAGTGTTTTCATAAGACCCATTCCAAAACCTGAATGAAGTGCGGCAGAGGTGATGGTTAAAATGGCGATACTCACAACCTCGCCGATCCCTCCGGCAGTCATAGAAAGCGCAAGCCACGGTGTTTTACCATACTCTTTTGAAAGTGTTGCCACAAGACCGACCGAGATAAGCGGCAGAAGTACCATAAAGATCTTTCCAAGGTCAAAATAAAGAGCAAAAGCGATGGAGAAAGCATACAGGATAATAATATAAAGAATAATTCTCTTCATAAGTGTTGCCGGTGTTTTGAGTACTTTTTTCAAGTCAACCTCTGTTCCGGCTATGAACATCAGGTATAAAAACCCGAGTTCGGCAACTATTTCAAAAAGATGTTCATCGTGTAAAAAACCGATATAACCAAAAATGGAACCTAAAATGATCTCAATAGGGGTCGTTGGAAGTTTTAAGATCTTTGCAAAAAACGGCGAAAAAATAATGATAAGTGAGATCGTAGAGATTAGTAGAACATTATCACCCATCATTTTTCCTTTGCAAGTATCTTTTTAGCTAACAGAAGTTGCGACTTCCAAATCCAGTGCTTTGAGCATCTCAAGATCTTTACTCATAACTCTACCACTCGTTGTTAAATAGTTTCCTATAACGATAGAATTTGCCCCATAAGAGAAGATCTCATTTTGGCGTTTTCCAAACATAAGTTCACGTCCACCCGCTACCATAATTCGTTGTGCCTCAGGGATCATCTCACGTGTAAGTGTGATAAGGGAGAAAGCCTCATCAATACTCAGGTTGTTAGGCTCCAGCTCAAGCGCTTCGTTATGGTGGTAAAAGTTTATGGGTACGGAGGTGGGTTTGAGTGTGTTGAGTGCTTCAAGCATCGAGACTCTATCTTCTTGTGTTTCACCAAGTCCAAAAATACCGCCACTTATAAGCACAAGTCCGGCTTCATTGACATTTTGGCATGTTGTATAGCGCTCATCCCATGAGTGGGTCGTACAGATGTGAGGGTAGAACTCTTTGGAGGTCTCAAGGTTATGGTTGTATGCTTTGATGCCAGCTTCTTTAAGTGTTAAAAGCTGCTCAAGTGTTGCCGTTCCGTTACAGGCGATGAGTCTAAGCTCGGGAACCTCTTGTGTAACTTTTTTTGCAACATTGCAAACAAACTCAAGTGTTTTGTCATTGAGCCCTTTGTCTGCTGTGACCAGGCAAAAACCGAGTGCTCCGCCATCCCTTGCTGTTGTGGCTTCTTGTATGATGAGATCTATATCTTTATGTTTGTAACGCTCTATATCTGCTTTGTAGCGTACGCTTTGGGAACAAAACTTACAATCCTCGTTACATGTGCCGCTGTTGATATTGCAGATGGAGCAGAGAAAGATTTTTTCATTTTTCATTTTTGAATCCTCTCATATGAAAAGTGTTGGCTTTTATACTTTTTGCTTTTGTTTTTTCTTGTATAGTAACTTAGCGAAAAATGAGCGTCACTGACTTCTAGAAGTACACACTCAGAAAGAGGTTTGCTTCTTGCACAGATCTCACCCGGGTTTAAAAAGAGTGTTCCGTTTTTATAGTCACATTCAAATTCGTGAGTATGCCCAAAAATCACTACATCAGCATCAGGTGCCATGTAGTAGGGCAGGTGCATAAGCTTGAAGCGGGTGTTGGCAAGTTTGAAGTAATGAGGCTCCTGTACAAGGTTGTATTGCTTGTGGTAGTAGCCTAAATGGGCATCGTTATTGCCATAAACGGCAATATATCTCAACCCACAGTTTTTGAGAAGTTCAAGGGTCTCAACTTCTACAATATCGCCGGCATGAATAATAAACTCTGCACCGTTTGCTATAAGCATGTTCAGTGCATCATGGGTTTTTTTGACCTTGGTATGTGTGTCTGAAATGATCCCTATTTTCATAAAAGCTATTCTCCTCTTGGAGTTCTTGCCTTACACTTGACACATTCATATACTTCTTTGTTTCTGTAGGTTCTTTCGGCTAAAACTCCGTTACAGCCCTCCTCTTTACATTTGATGGTGGTTGGTTCAAACTTGGAGATAAACTTACACTCAGGATAGTTCTCACAACCCCAAAATGCCCCTCTGCGGGATTGTTTATAAACAAGTTTTCCGCCACACTCGGGACAAGGTGTTTGAGAAGTTTTTGTTTCACTCTCAAGGCTTTTTGTATTTTTACAATCAGGGTAACCGCTACATGCTAAAAATTTACCGTTACGCCCATTTTTAACGATCATCTCCTTGCCGCATTTGTCACACTTCTCATCTGAGACTTCTTGTTTTACCTCTACTGCATTACCCTCTTCATCGATCTGTTCTGTGTACTTACATTTAGGAAAACCGCTACAGGCGATGAAATTTCCGTATCTTCCAGAACGTAGTAAAAGCTCTTCACCACATTTTGGGCAAGCTCTTCCAAGGGGTTTGGCAAGTTTGAGTGAAACGATTTTTTCTTTACCCTCTTCGATCTGTTTCATAAACGGGAAATAAAAATCACTCAGAAGCTTCTGCCAGTCATTTTTCCCTTCTGCCACTTCATCGAGCTTCTCTTCCATGTTTGCCGTAAAAGAGACATCGACAATGTTTGCAAAGTTTTTCTCCAAGATATCAGTTACTGTAAATGCCATCTCTGTAGGGATGATCTGTTTTTTCTCTATGGTCACATAGGTACGTCCGCTGAGTGTTGCGATGGTCGGTGCATAGGTCGATGGACGACCGATCCCTTCTGATTCGAGTTTTTTGATAAGGGAGGCTTCTGAGTAGCGAGCCGGTGGCTCTGTAAAGTGTTGCTCCGCTTTTACAGACTGTATCTGTGCTTTTTGACCCTCTTTGAGTACAGGAAGCAGTTTGTCTTTGTCTTCTGTTCCTGTGAGCGCATAAAAACCGTCAAATATCAGCTTTCTGCCACTTGCTCTGTACTCATTTTCATTACCGCTGAAAGTGATGCTTTGTTGTTCAAAAATAGCATCGTTCATCTGACAAGACATAAAGCGCTCATAAATAAGACGGTAGAGTTTGATCTCATCTGCTTTTAGAAATGATTGGGCAACTTCTGGAGTAAAACTTAGCATAGTGGGGCGGATAGCTTCGTGCGCTTCTTGTGCCCCTTTTGCTTTTTTATTATATGTTTTTGCTTTTGCCGGTAAATACTTTTCACCAAATCGTGTTTTTATCTCTTCTCTTACCGCTTCAACAGCCTCTTTTGCTAGGTTAAGCGAGTCTGTTCTCATATATGTTATAACCCCTGATGTACCATCTGGAGTTTTTACACCCTCATATAGGGATTGTGCTATCATCATTGTTTTTTTCGGAGTAAAGCCGAGTTTACTTGATGCCGTTTGTTGCAGAGTTGATGTCATAAAGGGTGGAGGGGTTGAGCTTTTTCTCTGTTTTGTTTCTATCTTTGAGATAACAAAACTATCAGACTCTACACTTTGTACTATACCCTTTGCCTGTGTCTCATTAGCGATGGAGAGTTTGGAAAGCTTCTCCCCCTTATGTTTTGTAAGTGTTGCGTCTATATCTTTTTTAAAAACGCTGTCTATGCTCCAATATTCCTGAGGAACAAATGCTCTGATCTCTCTTTCTCGATCTACTACAAGTTTTAAAGTAGATGACTGCACACGTCCGCCTGAGAGTCCTTTTTGAATTTTTGAACTTAAAAGAGGGGAGAGCTTATAGCCCACAACACGGTCAAGTATGCGTCTGGCTTGCTGAGCATTTACCATATCCATATCTATTTTGCGTGCTTCTTCAAGTGCGTGCATGATCGCTGTTTTTGTAATCTCATGAAAAACAATACGTGGAAGCTCCTGTGGGTCTTTTTTTATAGCATGGGCAATATGCCAACCGATAGCTTCCCCTTCGCGGTCCTCATCGGTCGCGATATAGATCGTTTGTGCCTTTTTTGCTTTTTCTTTGATCTCTTTTACTGTGGGAGCATTCTCTTTTGCAATACTGTATGTAGGTATGAGATGGTGAGTTTGTTCATCAACAGTAATTCCAAAGCGTGATTTTGGTAGATCTCGTATGTGCCCTTTAGAAGCAACAACTTCATATCCTTTACCTAAAAAGTTTTTAATAGTTCTTGCTTTAGCGGGTGATTCGACGATAATTAAGTTCAAATAGTCTTCCTATATATAGTAGTATAGTTTTTTTGGTTTCGCAAGTGTAGCAAAAAAAGATAAAAAGATAAAATATAAAAAAGTTACAAAATTTTCTAAAGTTATTTTTTTTCTTACCGATCTAGTTAACATCAAGGCAAGGAAGCCAAGATAAAAAAACTTAAAAAGAGCGAAAGGCTCTTCCATAGAAAAGGATTTATTATGGGATTTAGAATTAATACAAACGTTGGTGCGATGAATGCGCATATGTACTCAACTCAAAATAATGTTGAACTAGACAAAAGTTTAGCTTCACTTTCATCAGGTCTTCGTATCAATAAAGCTGC
>JALWLL010000110.1:0-55519 GCA_026996295.1 Sulfurimonas sp. | reverse complement strand
ATACACTTAGAGCAACACTTGGTGCTGCACAAAATCAACTTGAGTCAACAGTGAGAAATATCTCTGTTACACAGGTAAATATTACAGCGGCAGAATCACAGATCCGTGATGTTGACTTCGCAGCTGAGTCTGCAAGATTTTCCAAGCTCAACCTTTTAATGCAGTCAGGTTCTTTTGCGATGAGTCAGGCCAATGCAGTGCAGGAAAATATACTCAGGCTTTTGCAATAACTTAAAATTGGAATGTAACTTGCTTCAAATTCTAAAATTATCCAAAAGGATGTGCTTATGGGATTTAGAATTAATACAAACGTTGGTGCGATGAATGCGCATATGTACTCAACTCAAAATAATGTTGAACTAGACAAAAGTTTAGCTTCACTTTCATCAGGTCTTCGTATCAATAAAGCTGCGGATGATTCAGCAGGTCTTGCGATAGCTAACAAACTCTCAGCTCAGTCAAACGGTCTTGGTCAGGCTATCAGAAATGCAAATGATGGTATCGGTCTTGTTCAAACAGCAGACGGTGCACTTCAAGAGTATACAAATATCCTAAACAGAATTCGTACACTTGCAGTTCAAGGTGCCAATGATACGCAAGATTCAGATTCTCGTGCATTTATCGGTAAAGAGATGGTTAGACTTCAAAGTGAGCTAAATCACATTGCAAGTGAAACTAAATTTAATGGTAAACAGCTTCTCTCGGCAACTACTACATATACATTCCAAGTTGGTGCATACAGAGGGGATACAACAACAACACAAATTAGTGGTGTTCTTACAACAGCTGTATTTGCTAGTCAGATAACAGGTTTAAGTTCTCAAGGGAGTGCTGCAACTATTATCTCTATGATGGATAGTGCTATCAATACAATAGATACACTTAGAGCAACACTTGGTGCTGCACAAAATCAACTTGAGTCAACAGTGAGAAATATCTCTGTTACACAGGTAAATATTACAGCGGCAGAATCACAGATCCGTGATGTTGACTTCGCAGCTGAGTCTGCTAACTTCTCTAAAAGAAATCTTTTGGCGCAGTCAGGTTCATACGCAATGACTCAGGCAAATGCTGTTCAACAAAATGTGATGAAACTCTTACAGTAGTAAAAAGTTTCATCCAGTACTCAAGACTTCCAGATCATGGAGGTCTAGCTTTTATCCTGCTTCATTTGTGCATAATCCAAATAATCTTGTATATGATCTTTAAAGTAGTCAATCACCCTGATAATTTGTGGTATGACCACTTTGTCCAGATATTTGATGAGTTTTTTATGGTTTGTAATCTCTTTTGTATTGATCAGATCGAAGATATATCCGGAGACAAGTTGCAGGTAGAGTGTGATAACATAATTCAAGTCAGAGCTGGCAACATCACCCTCATCTCTTAGAATCTTGTAAAAAACACCAAGGAGATTATAGTGATACATATCGATGTTTTGATGGGGTGTACTGGTATGGATATGAAGTGTTTGTATAATCTCATCACAGTAGTTTAGACGCAATCTCAGATCATGAAGTTCTGCTTCTGTAAGGCTGTCGGAAGATTTACAGAGAAAGAGAGTATGCAGCTGTGTATAAAGCTCATGCTTGTTTATGTCGTTTAGTGAGGCTATGTGAGTATCCTCAAGATGCATCGGGATGGTCTCTTTTATAGCTGCACCGTCACTAAGGTTATAAATATGTTTATTCTCAAATGTTCTGTAGGTTTTTTGGATAGCGTGACATTCATTTCTCCAGCCGTTAAATAACAAGGTTGTGAAAACCTCTTCTTTAAAGTTACCCTTTACCTTGATAACCTCTTGATTATAGATCAGTTCTCCACCAATGCTCTCATCCTCTTCAAGTTCCACTTTTCTTGCATATTTGTGAGTATCGGAGTGGGTTTGTCCACTCTCCTGATCGAGTGCAAAATCAAGCCCGAGCAGATACATATCTTTTGTGTAGAGCATCAGTAAAAGACCATAGGTGACTGAACCTATGTTGGAAGAACTTATTCCGTTGTATCCATGTTTGTATCTGGAAGAGCCCTCAAATATAAAAACATTCTCTTTTTTGAAGTACTCTAAAAACTCAGGTTGTGTAAATCCTCCAAAAAGAGAGATGGTTTCATCGAAAAATGAGAAATCTTTGATCTTTTGTACATGGGGAAGTGCATCGCTAAAGCCGTGTACATGTGTAACAATATCAGGCTTAATGCCTAACTCTTGGAGTTTTGCCAGCAAAGGAACAACCGTTACCACGATAAACTTATGGTGGTTTTCTTGAAGCCATTGTGTATTTCTTTCAAAGGAGGGACCGGCTCCTAGAAGAAGCACAGGTTTTTTTGTAAAAACAGTTCCGGCGTATGAGGAACCGATATCAAGCAGTCTGTAACCATTTTTTAAGTGAGTAAGGGGACGGAGCAGACTTGTTGTAAGTGCCGAGTAGTTAAATGTGAGATAGTTCTGTCCAACGATAGTACCCTGAATCGTTTTAAGTTTTTTCTCCGAATGGCTCAGAAGATGAAAAAATTTTATAAAATGGTTATAGATAAAATGTTCATTGAGAAACATTTTCGTAGAGTTTGCAAACTCCTCCTCATCTTCAAATACGGAAAAAACGATCGTGGCACCCTTTGCAGTAATCTGCTTGTAGTTTGTAACAAACAAGGAGAGTCTAAAAAGCTCTAAATCATCTTCAATGATAAAGTAAACGTTTGAGTTTATCTTTTCATGGATTGCCGTGATATGCAGACCGAGACCAACCCCTAAAAAGATAAACTTGTAGAGCTTTTTCATAGTAGTGGTTTTTTTATCGGCATATTGGTTGGAGTAACTTATGAGTCTGGCGGATCCTGAGTAGCTGTTATCGGCGATGCTGAGTTGTTCAAGTTCCTGTGCATATTCCGGCGAGATATTAACATTGTAAAATGTCTCATAGACATTATCTGTCTTGGTGTAGTTGATACTCTCAGCAGAGATCTTTGCATGTTTAAGGCTATTTACACCATAGAGCCACTTACCTGTTTGAGCTTCCAAAACATCAAAATAATTTTCTTTATATTCCAAAGAGTACTTTTCTTTATAAAAGCCTCTCTCTATAGCATGACTCAAAGCGGAGATCTTCTCAAAAAGATCGGGTCGTGTAGCTTGAAGAAAAAGTAAGTTTTCATTGTATGTGTGTATGGCAGTTTGTTCAATATCGGTGTGTTGCATGAAAAGCCTTATGAAAATAATATGAATACAAGCAAAAAACATACCGTTATTGGCTACACTATTTTTATTTTTGACCGATTTAGGTACAATAAATGCAAGAAAACAAATAACTTTATACAAAAGAGGCGCAGATGTCGATAGAACACATAGAGAAAAAAGAGGAAGAGGTTAACTATAATGCCAATGAGTTTGTCATTTCTAAAAAGTGGGAGAGTTTTCGCACAGAGGAGTATCAAGAGTACCGAGTAAACTGGGCGAAATACCCAAAAGAGAGATATACCTCTCACTTCCCCTTAAATCTTGACATAGAGACAACTGATCTATGTAACTTAAAGTGTCCGATGTGTGCAAGAACGATTAAAGATGCCGACAAAAGTGAGCATGAGGTCAAAAGCCGTTATATAGACAAAGAAGCTTACATGGAGATCATCGATCAGGCGGTTGAACATGGTGTAAAAGCTGTAAAATTGCAGTACTTGGGAGAACCGTTACTTCATAAAGATGTTGTTTTTCAAGTGGAGTATGCAAAGAAAAAAGGGGTGCTTGATGTGATGTTTAACACCAATGCAGTTCTTTTGACTCCGGAGCTCTCAGCTCAGCTTCTAGAGGCCGGGCTCGATAAGATTTTTATCTCTTTTGATGCTGTAAATCCGAAACTTTATGAGCAGCAGCGTGTGGGCACAACGATAGGGAAAGTGATAGATAATATCTATGAATTTATCAAGATACGCGATAAGTTTTATCCGCAAACACACATACGACTCTCTATGGTTGTTTATGATGATCCTATATGGAAACAGCAATTTGAAGCTATGAAAGTGATGTGGGGGGATCTTGTTGACTCTTTAGGATATGGTGTGTTCAATGAAAGACATGCAGACTTGAAGCATGAATATGAAAAAGTGGAAGGCTTTGCGTGTGAACAACTGTTTCAAAGAATGTTTTTAAAGTGTAACGGTAATGTAACGGTATGCTGTGTAGATGGTGATGATGAGTATGTTGTGGGTAACTGGAAAGAGCAAAAGCTGATCGATATCTGGCATTCGCCAAAATATAATGAGATCAGAAAACTACATGCTCAAGGTGACTATGACAAAATAGCAATGTGTCGAAAGTGTTTTTTACCTGATCTGTATAAAAAGACCTATCAAGACAAATAATGTTGTAAAGGTTTTTGAAAATAAACCGATATAGTAAGTAACAAAATAAGAATGAAAGATTATCAACAAAAGGATGTGTTATGGGTATCAGTGCACTAGGAACGGGATCAAGCATATTGACGCAAGACTTATTGGATCAGCTTAGAGAAGCAGATGAAGCTGCTCAGGTGACACCTATAGAGTTGGAAATAGCCAATGAAAAGGATAAAAAAGCGGAGTATGATGTCATAGATGCCAATATGACTAACCTTGCTGATGCTATTACAGAGTTAAAGACGCCTGCACTTTTTGATGAAAGAGTGACAAGTGTCAGTGGAACATCGGTGGAGATCACGGCATCTGCCAACAGTGATCTGCAGGATTTTACTTTGGATGTTACGCAACTTGCAACAAAACAGATAGAGGAATCGGGTTCGTTTGGTGCAACTACCGATACTATAGCAACGGCTGCGGGAAGTGTAAATCTTAATATTGATGGAGTTGACTTTACTATAGATTATGATGCAACAACGACACTTGATGATTTGAAAAAGTCTATCAATGATGTTGCCGGTGATAAAGTGAGTGCGACTATTGTTCAGGTTGCTGAGGGAGATTATCGTTTATTTTTAAACTCTGTAGATACGGGTAGTACACAGGATATTACGCTTACAGACAACAGCGGAAATCTCTCCGGTACCCAGCTTACTACCGATATGACAGCGGTACAGACGGGAGTTGATGCGGAGTTTACCTTTAACGGTCAGGCGATCACAAGAACATCAAATAATGTCACCGACCTTATTACAGGGTATGATATCACGCTTAAAGAGCTTGGCACTTCAGAGGTGAGTGTTGAGCAAAACAGAGATAATATACTTGAGAAGATCGATAGTTTTATTGAGAAGTACAATGCCACCGTTTCTGAGCTAAGTCGTGCGACAAAAAACTCTACAGATGCTGAAGAAAGGGGTATTTTTTCCGGTGAGAGTACCATGAAGAGTATGCAAAGTGCTTTGAGAAGTATGCTCGATGATGCCGGCAGTGAAGTTGGTAACCTCTATGAATATGGCTTTGATGTGGATAAGGATGGCAAGCTAAGTATAGATAAAACAGTATTCAACACAAAAATGGATGAAAATCCGGCGAATGTTGAAGTGTTTTTTAGCGGTGGTGATTTTACAAATGCAGATGGAAGCACCACGGCAGTCAATGGTGCTTTTAATGATATTTTCTCTTTGGTAGATGAATATACGAAATATAACGGAATGCTTGATCAGTATCAAAGTTATCTTGATGATGGAATATCGTCACTTGAAGACAGAAAGCTAGATGCTATAGAAAGGCTTGATGCAAAGTATGAGATATTGAAGCAGCAGTATGCTGCATATGATGCTATGATAGCACAACTTAATAATGCTTCAGCGATGTTCACAGAGATGCAGAACACATCAAGTAGCGATGGTTAAATAATTTAAGTATATTGAGAAAGTGCCGATTTAAATAGTGAAAACAAAGAACATAAAAAAGGGATCTAGCATGTATGGAAATGTAGCGCATAATGTGTACGCACAAAATAATATAGGTGTTGAATCACCGGCAAAACTGATAGAGATGCTCTATGAAGGTGTGCTTCGTTTCAATGCACAGGCGAAAAAAGCGATCAAAGACGGTGATGTGGAGAAGCGTGTTTACTGGATCAATCGTTCGATTGCTATCGTTACAGAGCTTATTTCTGTTCTTGATATCTCTCAAGGGCAGATAGCTGAGTATTTGGAAGGGTTGTATAACTATCAGATTCAGCTTTTAACAGCTGCGGGGATAGAAAATGATGTTGCAAAACTTGATGAGTGTACCAATGTTTTTAAAGGGCTTTTAGAAGCATGGAGAGAAACAAGCAATGTGGCTCAATAGCTTAAAAATAGCCATTATCGAGAAAAATACCGATTCTTTACAAAAATTACTTAATGATATTCCAAAATATGAAGACAAAGAGTCCCAAGAGCAGGCTCTTTACCTTTTAAGAGAGGCTCTTGAACTTCTTCACACCCTTAAAGATCAAACAGCTGCCGATATGATGAAAATTAAAAAAAATATTGCCTTTTTAAACTCTACTGAGAGGGTGGCTTCAAACAAGTTCGATATCACTTCTTAGTTTTTTTCTCTATACCAAAACATAAGCTTCTTATGGTGTACTCACTGACCACAGCACCTTTTCTCATACTCAGTATATGCTCAACGGCATCAGCTATATCGGAAGTGAGAAGTTTTTCGTACTCCTTTTGACCTGGAGAAAAGCGAAGCTCATCATAAAATGCACTTTGTGTCATATCGGGGTTGATGTTGGTGATACTGAGTTCACTTTTTCGTGTTTCTTCAAAAAGAGCGTCACCAAAGGCTTTAAGTCCTGCCTTTGTTGCACTGTAGAGCGCTGCGAACTTACTTGAACGAAGTGCTTCTATGGAGTTAATGTTGATAAGATAACCGCTGTTTTTCTTTAGGTCTCTTAATAAAGCACTCGTTAAAAGCATAGGTGCACTCAGATTGACAAAAGTCATCTCTGTGATTATGTGCGCACTTAACTCCTCATGCGGTGCGAATCTTCCAAAGCCTGCGCTGTTGACAAGTACCGATATATTTTCTTTTTGTAGTTTTTTAGAGAGTTTGATGGTTTCATCACTCTTGGAAAGATCAGCCTTGAGGGCGATAAAGTTTTTATGGTTGATATCTTCTTGCTCAATGGTTCTGCTGATACCGATAACTTTATAATCAAGTTCTAAAAGCCTTAAGGTGATCGCTTTTCCTATACCACTGCGAGCACCGGTAACAACTGCGTTTTTCATGAACTAACCTTTATTTTATTATTTATAGCATCTATTGCATTAAAAATAAGTTTTTTTGTATCCTCTTTGTTTACTTTATGGGGTTCAAAATGGTCGGAGACAACCTTGAAAATATGGATATGCTGTGTTTTGTCTTTGAGTGCAGTATAAAAACCAAATGACTCCATATCTACGATCTCATATTCAGAAGTGAATTGGGGCGTATCTACGCAGTTGATACCAGTATTGATATGGTGTTTAAAGGTGTAAGTGTGATCTTTATATTTTACACAACTGATCTCAATAAGCTCACCGATAGCATACTTATGGGATGCCGCGCATATGCCGACATTGATAAAAATATCATCAGAAGTAGGGGGAAAATACTGAGCAAGAATCCCTAAAGCTCTTTGAGTTTTCTCAATACCGATCCCGCTGATAACAACGCACATAGTTGCATTTGTATAAAAAGTAAAATGATCCAATCTCTTTTTGTTAAGTTTATATCTGTCTACAAAAGCCTGCGCCTCTGACTTTAAAGCAGTATGAACATATAACATTTATGTAGAGCCTTTGACTTAGATTAATTTAGAAGTGATATCATTATGATACAATTTTGCATAAAAAAAACTAAAAGGTGCTCTAAATGTCAATACTTACACCAGATTATAGTGATCTTGATTATGATGCTATGGCGAGTGAAATAGGACTGAAACCAAAGCATATGCCTATGCTTATAGGGAGTTTCCTTGAAGAGTCGGATTCTATTATGAGCCCTTTGGGTGAAGCAATAAACAAGAAAGATATGGATGCGATCAAGTCATATGCTCACTCTATCAAGGGAAGTGCCGGAAATTTAAAGCTTCAGGAGATCTACGAGATGGCAAAAGCGATAGAACTAGCTGCGGCAGATACGAATGGTGCTTTTGATTATGAGGGCTATTTTCAAGCTATAAAGGCCGCAATTCAAACAATCCCAAGTTAAATTTTGTAATTTTAGCTTTTTTAGATATAATTCCACCGCTTCCTTTTAGACCTGTGCAATGGTATTTTGAGATACTGTGTCAGGGTAGGAATACAGCAGCACACCTTGAATTATCATGTGCCGCAGGTATCTGAGAGGGAGTCTTTTTCTTCAAAATCATCAAATTTTAGTTCCCATTCAATAATCAATTTTACACGTTAAGCACCGTTAAAAACAATATCTTTATATCTCAAAAATATTTTTTTGTGATATTTTTTAATATTATTTAAACTTTAAGAAAACACTATAGTACTATGTGTTAAAGTTATCGTAGGTAGAGAGTAAAGGAGAAACAATGAAAGCATATATGTTGAAGTTATCACTTCTATCTGTTGCAACGGCAATGCTCATAGGTATGAGTGCGTGTAGTAGCAGTAGTAGTGGGGATGGTGGAGATGATGGCGCTACGTCATCCTCTACTGTGCTCAATGGTTCCGCGTCGCTAAGCGGTACCATAGCGAGTTCAAGTGCTACAAGCCCTTCAGTGTCGAGAGTCGGTGCGAGCAATGTTGTTGCTGGTGTTGATGAAGAGGCTTCTGCAGAAGTTGTTGTTGATGGCAACGGTGATGGGGTGTTTGGAGGGACAGATATTGTCTATACATCCTCTGTCTTAACGGATGGCTCCTTTGCATTTGAGAACATACAGATTCCAGAGGAGGGGGTAACACAAGCACAATTGACAGTTCGTAAAAACGGCTACGCCCCTGTGACAAAAATTGTCACCCTCGCAAACGGCCAAAGTGCTTCGATCTTGACCGATGCAGCAGCTATGCCTGTATTTACAGAAGTGCTTGCCATTGACAAAAACACAACCGCTGCAGGCAGTTACCTAAAAATCGGTATGAAGCATTCAGCTACAGGGGTAACATCTTTTGCAAAAATAATGTCTCTAAGTGAATTAAGAGCAGAAGCGGATGACCCAAGTTTTGGTGAGGATGATCTTTCAACTTCTGTTATTCCACTTGACGCTATCCCTGATGATGTTACGGAAGTGCGTGCTGATATGAAAGCGTTTGATCCGACAGATCCGCAAGACAGTAAGTATTTTCCGGGTGAGTACAAGGGTGAAGGTAAAGATGGTACGACAACCCCTTCAAGATTGGTCTCGGTTGGTTTTGATCTGGTGAGTTTAACAGATCAAAATGGAGATCCGATAGAGCTTGATACATCTGCGATCAAAGCCTCTAAGCTTCGTCCACAAGCAGTGGATTGGGATAGCTGTTTACAAACAAAAGTTCGTTATTTGGGGGATACGCAAGTAGCACTTATTGAGCAGATGGGTGATGATGATAACACCACACCTGAGTTTGAAATACCGATGTGGTATTATAGTTACGCATCAGGTATCTGGAGTTATCTTGGTGAAGCTGTTTATACAAGTGCGGCAGATTCAGCAAATTCAAGAGCATACGCAACTATGTGTGTGACAGAAAACTGGGGTCAATACCTGAACCTTGATTATGATTTTGCAATTGAGAAGCCAAAGAACATTTGTATAAAAGCAACTGATCAGTATGACAGCCCGATAACTAGTCTTAACTTCACTGTGAGAAACGGTACAGCGTACTCATATGCTTACTCGGATGCAAATGGAGAAGCAAGTGTTGCCCTGACTGCAGGAGATAATCTTGATGATTATGAGATCACTTATTATGGGTATATGTCAGGATGGACAGAGGTTCAAGTGGATAATAATGACATAGTGGCAAATACGACAGATGATGAGTGTGATTATGATCTTAATGTCGTTATTCAAAATCCATTTAGCACGACACTGCAGGTAACGCCTCTGAACATAGATGGTAGTGAAGGCAAAGATAGTGTAATTGTTTCCAATAGCAGTTATAGTGATTATTTTTATCGAGCGGCTACAGTGGATGAAAACGGTATAGCAAGCTTTAAAGTAAAACCAAATGTAACTTACAGTGTAAGATATCGCTCAACAGTTGTGAGCGTTAATGCAAATGGTACTGTGGTTGCTCCTGAAACAGCTGATAGTACAAGAGCTTTAAGTGTTACTGTACAAGATGAAAATCAAGCACCGCGAGTGAGTGCGTACTTTAGAAACAATAATATTAGCGAAAAAGCTACGAAGGTTAAGTTTTATGTAAGTGCTAAGGATGCAAATGGAGATGCTATTACCTTCGATGGCTTAACGCTCAATGGAACCGCTTTGGTTGAGGGAACTCACTATACTCTTAAAGCGCGTTATCAAGGGACAGGCTATGATTATATGTATGGAGAGCTTGATCTCACCAATGCTGAAGTTTCTGCTATAGCACCAAAAAGTTTAGCAGCTGGGTCATACGATCTTAGAGCAACTTTTTCTGATGCTACATTGAGCGCAGAAGCAAGCGCAACTTTAGAAGTTCTTCAAAACCGCGCTCCTGTCATTAATGGTGTGTACTTCTATAATACCTCTACGGGAAGATATACGGATCTCAACGGTATTCTTCCAGAAGGTAACTACACGATATATGCATATGCATATGATCCTAATGGTGATATTGTTGATTTTAGTTATACACTTGATGGTGTAGTAACTCAGAGTAGAGATATGAGTCTGCAAAATGGTCCACATACTATTGTGGTGAGTGCAAGCGATGGGAATTTAAGCAGTAGCAGATCATTTGCAGTGCTGGTTGGAAACCATCCTCCTGTTGTGAGTTATGCAGGAGCGCTTTCTTATGTTGTAGATATTGCTTCAGCAAACAATACAATAGATCTTTTTGCTTATGTGAGAGACAAAGAAGATGGCGTTAATGTCAAGTCGGTTCAGGCGATTGATCAAAATGGAACCATATATCCGTTTACTTTCAATGCAAGTAGATATATGTATGAAGCACAGGTGACGCCAAATGCTGTGGGAACTTACACGTTTGCTATTAGAGCGACTGACAATAATGACAGTAACAGTAGTGACTATACAGTAAGTGTGCAGACTATAGAAAATAATCAGGCACCACAATTTACATATGAACTTGTTAATGAAACTGTAAATATCAATACAGAGAAAACGTTTAGATGTACGGCAACAGATCCGGAAGGAACATGGGTCACATATGAGTGGAGTGTTGATGGTACATATATCAATAACTTCTCAGATCAGTATACGCGTACATTTAGTGAAACAGGACAGGTGAGAATTTCCTGTACGGCAAGTGATCAAGATGGTGAGAGTGCTACAACAAGTGCAACTATTACGGTAACAGATCCGACGCAAACAGGTACTTTGATCGTCAATACACAAGTACCGGGACTCCTTGTCGCAATTCATGATAGTGCAACACTTGAACCTATCTCTGGACAAGAGGCACTTACAGATGCCGACGGTCGTGCAAGTTTCAATGTGGTAGGGGACAGAATAAGCTTCTCAGTCTCATTGACATCTGACACAATCATGAGCGATGATATGGTGATGGAGAGTGTTAAAGTGATGTTACTTAGTGAAGCACAAAGTGTGTGTTCTTATCAGCCGGATACAAATGTAACATGTTCAGAGATGGATTGGTGTGCGGCGTATGATGCAGACACTATCCCTAACTGGGTAGCAGATTTGAATCCTCCACGAGATGAAAATGGAACGATATTGGCAACGGCAGATGATCTTGATACCAATAATGATGGTGTACTTAGTGCCTCTGAGATCATGAATATTATGCTACAGATGGATGATACTAACAATGATGGCCAGATCACATGGGGTGAGTTTAACGATGACAGAGAGAGCGTTGTCACACAGATGTATGCATCTGTCCCTGTTCAAGAGTATAACCTTCCGTTCTCATATCTTTTTGAAAGCAGAGATGAGCGAGGCGCATCAAGCTATGATATAGTGCAGTATATAGATGGATGTAATGGTGAAGAGGAGAGTTTTGATTTTAATTTAACTGTGACAGGCTTGGATCCAAATACAACGCCTACCTTTTACGTTGACGGAAGTGGGTATGCCTCTACATATGGTACTCCTGTAGATGCACAGGGTAGTGTAATGTTTAGCGTAAGTGCAAATACAATGGGTGAAAACGGAAACTATAGCTTTCTAGTTAAAAATCTTACAGATGGAGATTTTACTTTCTTTGAAGCAAATGCAACAGCGCTTCAAGCTGGTGTGAGTGTAGATGCAGCTGCATTTCAAGCACCGACAGAGGTGGAAGTTGTCAAAAGTGTTTCATTCAACGATTACTTTAGTTTGTTAGAGGTGTATAATGGTCTGTATTTTGATACAGGTAGTCAAACGAGTACTGACACCGGTTATATCATGGATGTTTACCCGATAGATGCAGCACAGTATGTTATTACTAACTCTCTATATTTAAGTAATGAGTTAGGTTTTTTATTTTACGCTACATCAAATTATTATGGTGATGGTTCGCTTCTAGCGAGATACAACACAGCGGATTATCCTCAGCTTGATGTAACATTTAGTGAAGGAACTTCAGGAATAGAGATGGATGGTGGTGATGTTGCTAAACTCAATCTTCTTACAGGTTCTATGTACAGTTCAGCACCGAATTATCAGTTTGATTTTACACTTACAACAACGCAAGTAGCAAACGCTCTTCCTGATATTAATGTTAGCAAAGTGTTGCCACAAAATGTTCAAGACGCGATTAGCGGTTTTTCACAAGATATGCTTGAGCAAAACTATCTCGGTGGTAGTGTGACGGTTACAGAGTATAAAGATAAAACAGAGAATGAACTGTTAGATCTGTTTGTCAGCGGTAGTGCTTATGCAACAGAATCGGAGTTCGATTTGTGGTACTATGTGCCTAGACGTTATGTAACTGTATACTTTGCAAACGAAGAGGTTGCTCTTAGCTCTGCCCGTACAACTACACAGAGTGAGACAAGATCACTTCAAAAACCATTTAGCATAGGTTTAGATGTATCTAAAGCATGGTAAAAGCGTTGCTGCTGCATGCTTTGCAGCGGTATTATTACTGAGTGGGTGTACAAAGTCACACCCACAAGATGAAGAGGCGGGGGAGCAAACGCTACCCGCCTCTTACCACACACTCTACTTTCAAGGACTCTCAGAAGCAACACTAAGTATGTATGCCAATGGTGAGAAACTTCAAAGTGTGCAAACATCTGTATTTAATGAACAAAGAGGATCAACATTTGAGCTTTTTGTTGATGAAACTATAGAGGACAATACAAGCATAACTTTAGTTGTTGAAGATGCAGATGGTAATAGTTCAGCTCTCTTTTCTACGTTGCAGTTGCATGTGAGTGCCAAAGAGTTACGTGAGATGCATATTGTTATATCGGCGTTGAGTTTACTTCAAGAGCTCTACGATGAGCAAAACACTGATACCTTTGCTTCTAAGGTGCTTAGAAGTTCAGTAGATGATGATGGAGATAGAGACAGAGAGGATATTCTTCTCTTTTTGCCAAATAATACACTTCCTCTTGTACAGCCAAATCTTTTGGAATCTTTTGAAAATAACGGAATTATCAAAGCGCTTCTCAATGATGAAAACATAAGTGCACTGTATCGTGAGGATAATGACGGTGACACTCTTACAAAACTACAAGAAATCTTACTCGGTGCGCTCGATACGCAAACAGATACAGATAATGATGGACTCAGTGACATCGAAGAGTTTACTCTTGGAACGTCTTTGTATAGGGCAGACAGTGATTTTGACGGCTTAAGTGATAGGAATGAAACCCTGCTTGGCACCTCTGCTTTGCTTGCAGACAGCGATCATGACTATATAGGAGATGCAAGTGAGCTGCATAGTGGCAGTGATCCACTTGATGGAGATGAGAATAGTAACGGGGTAAAAGACGGGCTTGAGGGTGATCCGTTGCTGTTTTTACAGTGGCATTTACACAGCGAGGGAACAGTTGTGGATAACACCAATAATGTCGCTACCGTGGTTGGGAATGATCTGAATATTTTCAGTGTCAATGCCAGAGTGCCGACACAAGATTCAAAACCAAAAATTCAAGTGATAGATACAGGAGTGGAAGCGGCACATGAAGACTTGGAAGTTGATCTGAACCTTTCTTCAAATGCGGTCAACGGCACAAATGATCCAACGGCAGTCGATGAGCTTTCTCTCTTTGACAAAACAGATCCCCTTGTGGTGGGACACGGCACGGCAGTTGCAGGTATTGTGGCTGCAAAAACACAAAACGGTTTGGGTGTACGCGGAGTTGTTCCCGGAGCTGTTGTTGTTGGAAGCAACTGGCTTGAAAACGGTCAGATCAATAAACTTGAGGATCTGTGGTACTACTCTGATGCTGCAAAAGCGTGTAGTATCAGTAATAACAGCTGGGGTGCTTATTTTATAAACGATGAGAGTTTCGAGCAGATCATGGAGCTGGCTGTTACAAATCTCAGAGATAAAAAAGGGCGTATTTTTGTCCTTGCTGCCGGTAATGAGCGAAAAGAGTACGGCAATGCAAACCTTTCTTATATTGTGAACAATCCCTATGTTTTTGCAGTAGGTGCACTGAACTATAAGAACAAGTATGCAAGCTATTCAAACCCGGGTGCAAACCTGCTTGTGTGTGCTTATGGCGGTGAACGCTATTATGAATCCCCAACTATTGCAACAACACTTTTAACCGGGAAGTCTTACTATGCAAGCGAGCTGTATTCAGATAAAGGTGCCCTAACGGATGATGCCGATACAAGTAAAAGTTATACGGTTGCGATGAACGGAACAAGTGCAGCGACCCCGATGGTCTCAGGTGTGCTTGCTCTAACACTCGAAGCATGTCCCGATCTTTCATGGAGAGATTTGAAATATCTGGTAGCAAAAACAGCGATAAAAGTTGATGCAAACGACACCTCGTGGCAACAAAACGCTGCCGGCATCTGGCACAGTAACAACTACGGCTTTGGGCTCATTAATGCTTCTGAGATGATTTCACAATGTCAAAGCGGTTACTTCCAACCTTTAGGCACATACAAAACAGTACAATCAGCGTATATTGAGCCAAATATAAAGATACCCGATAACAATACTTCCATATATGCAACCTTGCAGATGGAGGAGGATATCACGATAGAGTGGGTTGGACTTGAGGTAAAAACGAACCATACGTTTTGTGGTGATTTAAATATAGACTTGATCTCCCCCTCAGGAACTAAAAGTGAGATCATCACATCTAATGACATAAAATTTGAAGCGTACAAAAATGGTTTCCGTTTTTCTTCATTGAGCTTTTTAGATGAGTCTTCTGCAGGAGTCTGGAAGGTGATTGTGCGAGATGCTCATAAACTTGATAATGGTATCTTGCAAGGTTTACAACTTATAGTAAAGGGGCGTTAATGAAGTTTGTAGTTATGATGTTTTTTACTTTTTTCATGCTATATGGTGTTGAGAAAGATGCATACAAGCAGGTAGAGAAAACTCCTTTATTGCAGTTAAATATTGAAAATATGCAAACATTTGATTTTTTGGCTTTTGAAAAAGAGTATGAGCTGGAGCTTGTGTATTGTGTAGGAAGTTCTATCTGTTTTTTTAAAGCACAAGAGGGAGTTGATCTGCAAGATATGCCCCAAAAAGTAAAAAAATACGGTAAAGCAACACTTTATAGACCCTATAGGCTCAAACTTTACTGATTTTACATCAATTATGTAATATTTTTACACTATAATAAGTAAATAAAAAATTTTTAGAAGGTTATTTGTATGAGAAAAGCGTTTTCACTGATAGAGTTGATGATCGTTATCGTTATTTTGGGGCTTCTTGCTGCGATGGTTATGCCAAGTCTAACCGGAAAAGGGGAAGAGGCAAAAAGAAACCTTGTGTGTGTGCAGATGAAAAGCATATATAATGGTGCTCTTGATATGTTTAAGATAAATAACAGTGTGTACCCATCAACAGAAGAGGGTCTGCAAGCTCTTGTGAGCAATCCTGATCCTGAAAAGTACCCTAATTACTCAACAAGCGGTTATTTTAAAGATGGCAAAATGCCAAAGGATTCCTGGGGCAACGAGTTTATCTATATCAATGATGATGGTGCTATAGAGCTTATCTCCCTTGGAGCCGACAGAAAAGAGGGTGGAAAAGATGACAAAGCAGATATCAGAATGAGCGAGTGTAAATAAAGTTTATGAATCTACGTAAGGGCTTCTCCCTTATAGAACTTCTGATTGTTATTTTGATCATTGGTATTGTTTATACTCTTGCAATAGGTAACTTTCAACGTCTGCAAGAGGGTGAAACAAAGTTAAGTTTGCACAATCTCAAGACCTATCTTATGCAGTTTCCCCACGAGCAGAGTGTAGAGCTGCTGTGTCTTGAGAGATGCTCAAAATGTGACATATTTGTAGATGGAAAGCTAAGCAAAGAGCTGGAGGTTGAAAACTTTTTAGATGAGAGTGTGCAGGTGTACAGGTATGAATACGCACTCGGTACTATAAAAGAGCCTCGAGAAACCTACTTTAATTCAGAAGATGTAGAAGAGGAGGTTTGTTTTTCTTACAGTGTGGATAAAAAGGGGGTAGGTAAGCAGGTGTTGGTCGAGTTTCAAAACAATGTGTATGATTTTTCAAGCTATTTTACGCCGACTCCAAAATATAACTCTTTGGAGGAAGCTGTGAGTGAGAAAGAGAGAGTTATAGAGGAAGTACTTCGATGATTTTCAAGTTTAAAGGGATCGATGCCGAGGGAAAAAGGCTCAGTGACAAGATAGAAGCGGCTTCACTTGAGGAAGCAAAAAGCAAGCTCAAGGCGAAAAAGATCATTTATGAGAGTATGAAAGAGGACTCACCCGCTTTTTATGAGAGCTTTGAGCTGAGTAGAAAGTATAAGATCCCTCCAAAAGAGCTCGCCGCTCTTTCACGTGAACTCTCTATGTATATACGTTCAGGAATCAGTATCGTTTCAGCACTTAAGATCGTGCAGTCGCATTATCAAAACAACAAAAAGATGAAGCTCTTTTTAACGACTGTCAGTACCCACCTTGATGAGGGAAAAAATTTTTACACCGCTTTGGAGTCTCAAACAGTCGTGATCCTTCCGGAGTTTTTCAAACAGTCCATAAAAGTCAGTGAAAGCGGCGGTATTTTGGATGAAGTGCTTATGGAGCTCTCCCGCTTTTTAAAAGAGCAGGAGCGTATCAACAAAGAGATAAAAGGGGCTTTTGCCTACCCCTCTTTTATGATTGTTATCTCACTGCTTATGATCTCTTTTATGCTTGCCTTTGTTGTACCTCAAATAACCGGTATCTTTGAGAGTATGGATCAGGAGCTGCCTGTTCCTACGCAAGTTGTTATTGCTATGGGAGATTTTTTTAACAACAACTTTGGTATTATTTTGGCACTTATTTTCTTAGGTGTCGCGACCTTTATGATCCTGATGAAAAAAAGTTACAAATTTGCTTATTTTATCCATAAAATGATCTTGAAACTTCCTCTCTTTGGTGAGATAGCCCAAAAAAGTGAATTGGCACGCTTCTCCTATATAGCTTCGCTTTTAACACGCTCAGGTGTCCCTTTTGTGCAAACTATCAACCTCAGCTCAAATATCTTAAACAACCTGGTTCTCAAAGAGCTCTTTAGCAATGCGGCAAAAAAGGTGGTTGAGGGAAAACTGCTCTCCAATGCACTAAATGATTCAAACATAAAAATAGACTACGCTTTTATACAGTCCATAGCCCTTGGGGAAGAAACTTCTCAAGTGCAAAACGTTCTCAGCAATGTTTCTGAGCTTTATTTTGAAGAGAACCGTGACAAAATAAGTCTGCTACTCACTTTGCTGGAACCGGCTCTTATGCTCTTTGTCGGCGGCTCCATCGGTTTTATCGTTGCGGCAATGCTTTTACCAATCTTTTCTATGAGTATCAATTAGGCGATGTGTAACAGAAGTAAAAAAGGGATTGCTCTTCTTATCACTCTTTTTTTTATTATGGCGATAACCATCTCCATCGGAGTGGGTCTTAAACAGCTCAAAGATGCTTCCAGGTCCGTAGAGGGGGAAAACTTTTTACTTCAAAGCAATATGATCCTGGATGATGTGTTGAGGATTTTGAAAAATGACAAGAATCTTCAAGAGATAGCTAAAGATGAGTCGGGTGAAGCTTTTTCGATTTTTTTGTCTCAGGCCTCTTTTATCCCTTTTGAGAGTTCAGGTATCAAAGTGATTATGGAGCTTAAAAGTGCACGATCAAAGTTCAATGTCAATGCTATAAACACACAAAATATCTTTTTTCTGAAACAGTATGTCGGCAGGTATATGGTAAGTGGTGATTATATAGATATTTTGCAAGATTTTACGCACGGCAATGGAAATAATCAAGAACAAATATCTTATAATAGCGATATTTTTTACATCAAACCGGAGTTGTTTCGTGCATATATAGTTTCAAAAAAGCATCTTGATGAGATCAATGAGTTTTATACTATGACCTATCATGACAACTCTTTGAAAAATATACAGTTTAAAAATCTTTTTTATTATAGTAATGATGCAGATTATAAAATTGATCTCAACCATGCAACACCTGATGTTTGGGAGATGATGCTTGGTTGTGACAAGCTCAGAGCCAAAGAGCTCAGTAGTGGAGTTTATGAAAAATTGGAGGATATAGTTCTCAATAGTGATGAAAAAAGAATTATATCAACAAAATTTAAGACAAGTTTTTTTGAGCCTTATCTTGATGTCAGTGTTGAAATCATACAAAACTCTCAAAGTGCCAAGATCAGTTTTGAGTATAATATGAAAACAAAAAAAGGGTATAACTTTGTTTATGAAATTTAACAACAAATATGAAACAATTTTTTTAGATAAAGATTCTAAAGGTTTTGATTCATCATTGAGTAACGCTCAAAAGGTCAATGTAGTTCTTTCCCCCTCTCTTTATTGGGTAAAAAAACTGCATTTGCCTCTCAAGTATCTCAGAGATGTTAAAAAGTTACTCCCCTCTATTTTTGAAGATACACTTCCAGAAGGCAACTATAGCTATAGCGCCTATAAAAAAGGGGATGAGTTCGTAGTTGTCGCTTATGAGGACAAAGCGATACTCGAACTTATGGCACACAAAGGATTGCAGATATCCAATGTGGCAAATGTGTATCTGGCTCAGAGTGTACTAGAGGGTATAGAGGGTGCATTTAGGGTCAGTGAGACACAAAGTGTTTATGTAAAAGAGGGTATTGTACTTCTTGTTCCATCTGGTTGGATTAAAGAGAGTGGAGAGTTGGATATTTCAGCTTTGAAGTTACCTGAGCACAAAATACAGCTGCAACAGTACGGACATATTCTTAATACGAAAAGTTTTTACACTCTAGGGGTGGTGTTGATCGCTTTTATAGTACTCTTGGGTGGTGAGTATTTCATAACATCACAAAAGACACAAACGATTGTAGATGCAAAAGAGGAACTCTTCGCAAAGAATGGTTTAAAAGCAACCACTATGCAAAACAAAGCACTTCTAAAAAAATATACAAAGATACATACCCTACAAAGCAAGCTTCGTGAGTCTATAGCAGCAGTTTTGTCCTTAAGACTTCCAAAGGAGCAAAAAATCAGCTTTATCAACTTCAAAAATAAAAAACTGATTGTGAATTTTTCTGGTCTCAAACAAGGGAATGAAAAAAAGATACTCACAGAGCTTAAGAACAAAGGGTTGCACCTCAAAGAGAAGTTTAAAGAGGGTGTACTTCATGTGGAGATAACATTATGAATCGTATAAATCCACTCTATCTTGCTCTTTTGCTCGTTGTTGTTTTGTTGATGGTTATATTTAAACTCTCTGGTGCAAAAAGTGAACTCCTTCAAGCACAAGAGGAGTATAAAGATACAGCGACACTTGTCAAAGAGCTAAGTACGCTTAAGGCTGTTTATACAGACAAGAGCAAGATTAGCAGAGATATTAAACGGATACTTGGTAACACAGTGCTTAAAAATGCACAGATCCAAGAGCATACAACAAAAAGTGGTATAAGTATCAGTTCTCAAAGTATGGATGCCAAGGCGTTAAACTATTTGATGGGAAAAATACTCAACAGCTCGTATAACATTACATCATTGAGCATTAAAAAACTCAGTGATGAGAAAGCAAGCGTGCAGATGGAGATAAAGTGGTGAAGAAGTTAATGAAATTTTTTGCATATGCATTCTTTTTTATAGTTGCCCTTATGTACTTTGCTCCTAAAGTGAGTGCATTTTACTTTTTAGAAGAGCAGCTTAAACCTTACGGAGTGATCATAAGTTCTGAGAAGTTAAATGACACGGGATTTAGCCTTGATATAGAAGATGCTGTTATCTCATTTAAGTCTATTGAAAGTGCTAAGCTCACTCGGGTAAATATCAAGATATTTGTCTTATACAATGCTGTGCACGTAGAAGATATTACACTCTCAGATACAGCGGCTTCTTTTGTACCTCTTGAGATACAAAAGGGGGATATACGCTACTCTATCGTAGATCCTCTGCATGTACGTGGAGAGGTTCTTGGTGATTTTGGTGAAGCGGATATAGTTTATGATATTTTACAAAGAAGTGTATATGTTACACTGAAACCATCCAAGCTCATGCTCAATAAATACAGAAGTACTTTAAGAAACTTTAAAAAAGATGAGAACGGGGAGTATGTTTATGAAAAAACTTTCTAATTCAAATCTTCTCAAGACGCTCACAACGCTTCTGGTACTTCTTTTTATTGCCAAGGCTTTAGCAGTTGTAGCTTGGTGGTATCTTCCAAGTGAGAGTGTGGAGTTACAGGTCAAAAACAATTATCAGCCGCAGTATAAACGTTATGATTTTAAAAATATGATCACAAGATCTACCTCAAGTAGCCAAACACAAACGAAGCAAGACACAACTTCTGGGATCAGTATTACAAACATGGTGCTCAAAGGGCTCTATGGAACGCCAAAAAAAGGTTTTGTGATAGTTGCAATGAGGTCAAACCCTAAAAAAACACAGATCATAGCCATAGGGGAGCAGTACAAAGGCTACACCCTTAAGTCTATTGCGCCACACAGTGCTATCTTTGAAAAAAACAAAAAAGATTATGTGTTAGAATTTGAAAAGCCAAAAAAGGGCGATGCAATAAGCAAAGTGAAAAAAAACAAATACCATGATGAAGATATACAGCGCGAAGTCAACCGTCAAGATATAGAGTATTTTGCCAAGAACCCTGCAAAGATATGGAAAGATATCTCCATCGTTGAGGTTAAAGAGGGTAAAAAGATCAAAGGGTTTAAGATCACAAAGATCAAGCCAAATTCAAAGTTTGCCGCTTTGGGTCTAGAGCGTGGTGATGTGATTATCAAAGCTAACAATGTGACTCTTGAGTCCTACAGGGATGCGATAGAGATCTACAAAAATATAGGCGAACTCGATACAGTGCAGATAGTAGTAAAAAGAAATAACCAAGAGAAGGAATTTGTATATGAAATTAACTAGATTAACGCTCTCAAGCATAGCAAAAATATTTTTAATACTGAGTTTGACGCTAAGCCTCAGTGCTCGTGAACAGGTGAATGTTAATTTTTCCAATTTAGAGATCAATGATTTTATAAAACTGATATCAAAAATTACCAATAAAAATATTTTAGTCAACAATAAAATAAACGGTACGGTTGATCTTGTCAGTAACAGCCCTATCTATGATGATGAGCTCATTGGTATTTTGGTCTCGGTTTTGGAGTCCAAAGGGTTTACTCTGATGCAAAAAGGCTCTTTGTATGAGGTGGTGCGCTCAACTGAGGCAGCCAAACACAATGCAAAAGTGGTCAAACCGGGGAAACGCCTTGAGGGCTCTTTGATGGTGACACAAACCATTAAAGTCAAAGGGGAAAATGTAGATATCGTAGCTGCAAAGATTCGCTATCTTATCTCCAAAACCGCAAAACTTATGACGATGAAAGAGAGCAACACACTTCTTATTACCGATTATCCAAAAAATATTGAAACAATCAAAAAAGTTATCAAAGATATAGATACCAACAATCAGGCAGTTGTAAAAATCGTCAAAATCAAATATGCCGAGGTGAAAAAGCTTCAGTCAAAACTGCTCGATATTGCAAAATCACTCTTCAATGAAAAAATTGCATCACAAAAAGTCAAAGTGATTTTAGATGACAATATCAACGGTATTATCCTGGTAGGGCTTGAAGCAAATGTCAAAATCATGGAAGCGCTGATCAAAGATCTCGATGTAGAATCAAACATCTCTAAAGGTGTTGAGATATTTGAGCTTAAAAATTCTGATGCCAAAGCTGTTCTAGCAAGTTTAAATGAGATCATCTCCAAACAAACATATACAGATCCTGCCCTGAAACCAAATATATCTAAAAGTGAAGAGATCAATGCTATTATTGCTATTGGTGAGCCTTCTATTATCAAAGGGATCAAGTTGATCATAGATGAGCTTGATAAAGAAAAGTATCAAGTGTATGTACAAGCCAAGATCATCGAGATCAACAAAGCCGATACCGAATCTCTTGGTGTGAAGTATGGTTTTGACGGTGCAGTGCTAAGTTCAAGCGGAGGGTTGTACTCCTTCTCTTCCAACTTCGGTGGTGCTCCTGTGAGTGGTATTGTCGGGGAGGGACTTGTTTCCTCTTTAACAGGTGCAGATATTACAAAAGGGTTTGCGCTTGGTGCGGCTATAGATTTTTTACAGACCAAAGGGGCATCTAAATCGATTTCAAACCCATCTATTTTGTGTGTGAACAACAAAGAGTCTTCCATATATGTCGGTAAAACCATCTCTGTATCTTCTGGCTCTACAACGGGAACAGTTGGGACTACGGTATCATACAAGCGTGAAGATATAGGTCTTACTTTAAAGATTAAACCTCGTGTATCTTCTCGGGACAAGGTAACACTTGATGTTGAGGTTATTTTGGAAAATGTACTCGATGATGGAAGAAACAACACCTCGGGTCAACCCATAACTTCTAAACAAGAGGTGCGAACTCAGGCTATTTTACGCCATGGAGAAAATATTATTATTGGGGGTCTTGTCAAAGACTATGACAACACATCAAAAACGAAAGTGCCACTTCTTGGAGATATACCATGGATAGGTGAATGGCTGTTCTCCTCAAGAACAACAACGGTTGAACAGGATAACCTGGTGGTTATCCTAACCCCTTATGTGATAGATAAAAGTGAAAAACTCTCACAGCTTCAAGCAGATCTTGGGGTTATCACGAAACTTCAAAGAGAGTACAACATAAAAGTGTTTGAAAAAATTGAAAAAGAGGGGATGAGTTCAAAAGCCAAGATAACTACACAAGAGCAATATCAGGCAGATGAGCACAAAAATATCTTACTTCAAGATGATGAGGATTTTTAGATGTTAAACCTTGAACCTCTGCACAATCTCAAACTAGAAGTGTATGAGCCATCTGATGTTATAACAGACTTGAGTGTAAAAAACTATCTGCTTTTTAGTGAGATCGAGGGTAAAGTCACAGCTTTGGCTTGTGAGCGTTATCTTGTTGAAGCAACAAATTTTTACACAAAACTTGAGAGCAAATACCCTTTTAAACTTTTAGATGAGGACTCCTACGACAGACTCTATAACCGCTTTTTGGAACTCAGAACCGATAAGGCGATTGAGAGTATGCAAGAGGATTCCAAAGAGGATGAGCAAGAGGAGGATATCTCTTTAACCGATTTTTTGAGAACATCTTCAGATATTTTAACTTCAGAAGAATCGGCACCTATTATCAAGTTTGTCAATGCTTTGTTTTATCAGGCAGTGAAAAAACGGGCTTCTGATATCCATATAGAGGTACAGGAGAAACGGGGTGAGGTGCGTTTTCGTATAGATGGGATGCTCTCTAAAAATGCAGACCTTGAGAAAAAAGTACTCAATTTGATCATTAGTCGTATCAAGGTTATCTCAAACCTTGATATCTCAGAAAAACGGATCCCGCAAGATGGACGAACACAAATAAAAATAGCGGGAGAGACCTTAGATATTCGTGTCTCAGTACTTCCAACTTTTTATGGAGAGCGTGTTGTTATGAGGCTTTTGATGCAAAGCTCTCAAATACCCCATATCACAGAGCTGGGCTTTAATGAGAGCCTCATTGGCGATGTAAAAAAACTGCTGCGATCTTCTCATGGAATTATCCTCGTAACCGGTCCCACAGGCTCTGGAAAAACAACATCTTTGCACTCATTTTTACGTGAGGTTGAAGAGCCTGAGAAAAACCTCATAACCGTAGAGGATCCGGTTGAGTACAAATCTGACAATATCTCTCAAATACAGGTGAATGAAAAAGTAGGTCTCACCTTTGCAGCTGCGCTTCGCTCTATCTTACGGCAAGATCCGGATGTGATCATGATAGGTGAGATTCGTGATGAAGAAACAGCGGCTATTGCTGTGCGTGCAGCGCTGACAGGCCACCTTGTTTTTTCAACACTCCATACAAACTCTGCTGCAGCAACTATTTCACGCTTGGCAGATATGGGTATAGAGCCGTTTTTGATCTCTTCATCATTGCTTGGAATATTGGCACAGAGACTTGTTCGCGTACTGTGTAGTGAGTGTAAAGAGGAAGATGATATCGCAAAAGATTTTGCACAGGATTACAGTATCCCAAGAGGTGCAAAAATCTATAAAGCATGTGGATGTAAAAGCTGTAATTACAGTGGTTATGCAGGTCGCCGCTCCATTGGGGAGCTTTTGGTGATGAATGACAGTGTCAAAGATCTTCTGAAAGTAACGACAGATGAGCATACCATCAAGACGGCATTGGAAAAAGATGGTCTCAAAACGATCTCTTCACAGTTACGGCTTATGCTCTTAGATGGTGAGACCTCTCTTGATGAAGCGATCCGTATCGGTTTAGGGCATGGCTAGAGCATATTTTAGAGGCGCTTTTACTCTCATAGAGGTTATGGTCGCCGTGATGATCATCTCTGTAGTGATTTTAGCACTTCTGAATATGCAGGGAAACAGCAGTTTTATATTTTCCAAACTTGGCAAAGATGCTCAGGTCAACCAGTATGCTTCTTTTTTTATAGCCAATCCTGATTATGGCTTTGAGAAAAAAAATGTGCGTATGGATGCGCTTGTCAAAGATTTTGATATTGAGAGTAAGCTTAAAAGGGAGCTCAAAAATGTAAAGGTTGCCGTGATCTATCAAGAGCTTGAAAAAATTGATATGCAAGAGTATGAAGATACTGAAAATCAGGTAGATCAATATGATGAACAAGGGATACTCAAGCAAAACACTTCAGGCATGGCATTTGAAGTGGGTAAAACGATTCTAAAAGTCAAACAAAGTGACAGCACTCAAGAAGCTTCCACTTCACTGATACGATTAAGGATGCAGTGATGAGAAAAGGCTTCACCCTTATAGAGTTACTTGTCTCTATTAGTATCCTCTCTATTATGATGATCTTTTTGTACAAAAGTTACGCTTCACTCAACACTACAAACAACTTTTACGAAACAAAAGTCAATGTGATGCAGAGTACACAGCTTAAAAAGCGGGTGATATATTTGGACTTTGCACTTAAGCTCGATGAAAACGTCTCTATACGGAAACAAAATCCGCAAGAGGATGTGGTTTTTTTTCAGAGTGCCAACTCTGTACATAAACGTTTTAACCCTTATATTGCCTATCTTGTAAAGAATGAAAAACTTTACAGACTTGAGTCACTGAAAAAATTTAAAGAGTATCCACTTTCGCAAGAGGATGTTTTTAGTGTTGATGACCTGGGTGAAGTAAAGAGTTTCAGGGTTTACAGCAGCAGTAAAAAAATTGACGGCATACAAAGTGAGCTGTTTTTGGTGCATATTGATTTCAAGGAGCAAGAGGATATCTTACTCAAGATCAAAGCGCTCAATGAGTACTAGATCAATCCTCTCTGTATTTTGAGATTCCGCATGGTTGGTTTGGCTTGGGAGGATGCTCTTTTAAGTAGGTTAGATCTTCGAGTGTTTGTGTTAAAACTCTCTTTTGTTGCAGTATCGGAAGCATCAGGTTGTCTTTTTCATTGAGTGGTATTGACCAGTCTAAAAGGATTTTTTGTACTTCATCATCGAGCTCTTTAAGGGCGTTTTGTATATGTTTAATTGAATTCATAGAAGTATTGTAGCAAAAATTTAGGAAAATTTAGGTATAATCCGATTTCCAAATTTTACGTAAAGGATTATCGATGCCAAAAATGAAATCGGTAAAAGGCGCTGTAAAGCGTTTTAAAGTTAAGAAAAACGGTTCTGTTAAACGTGGTACAGCGTTTAGAAGCCACATCTTAACAAAACAAGATGCAAGCACTCGTCGCAAGCAAAACACTCCAAAAGTGGTTGCTAAAGTTGATGAAGCGAATGTAAAAGCGATGATTAACTAGTCATAGTTAATGAAACCAATCTCCAGAGTATCTGGGCAAGTCCACCAAAGCAGTGGCACCTTGACTACCAAAGTAGCTGGGTAAAGAAAAAGGAAAAAAATGCCAAGAGTAAAAACAGGTGTTGTTCGTAGAAGAAGACACAAAAAAATATTAAAATTAGCAAAAGGTTTTTATAGCGGTCGTCGTAAACACTTCCGTAAAGCCAAAGAGCAAATTGAACGCTCACTTATGTATGCGTTCCGTGATCGTAAGCAGAAAAAACGTGAGTTCCGTAAACTATGGATCATCCGTATCAATGCTGCTTGTCGTCTTAACGGTATGAACTATTCAACGTTTATGAATGGTCTTAACAAATCTGGTATCGAGCTTGATCGTAAAATTCTTGCTGACATGGCGATGAATGATGCAGCAGCGTTTAGCGCAGTTGTGGAAGCATCAAAAGCAGCACTTAGCAAATAAGTTTAAAGACCTTCTGGTCTTTAGCTATTGCTAAATCTCTTTCATATTTTGTGCAGATACAGCACAGCATTCCCTTTTGAATTATAGTAAATCCCCAAAGATGAAGATCTTGATACAAAAACACCTCTTCCGTTAAATGATTGTGAATTTCTAAAGATATTACTTAGTATCTGTGTATCAAAACCCTCCCCCTCATCAGAAATTTGAGTAATGATATAATTGTGTTCATTATAAGTGATCTTATCTATAGTTACATGTATATGTTTATGGCAGAGTTTCTCTTTTTCAACCAAGGTTTCAAAATAGATATCATCTTCTAGAAGTTGGTGCTTCATCTGTGCACTCAACCCCAGGTTACCATGTTCATAAGCATTCATAAAGAGTTCGGTAAATACAATATTTGCATTGTAAATTGTTTTGGCACACCGTGTGATCTGTTCAAACTCATGCGCATACCATTCATTGGCTGCATCAACGCCTGCTAATGTCGTCTCAAACTGTTTTGAAGCGATCTTTGTCTCTTGAAGCAAAAGTTTATGAAGAAAAATAAGTGTTATGTCATCCTCTTGAGTTGTGATCTTCTCAAACATTTTTTGTTTGAATCCCTCTTTTGTAAATGAGTGTAAAAAATCTTCTTCTATAAAATCATTGTAGAGTTTGCCGGAGTCTTTGGTTTCATTCTCCACAAGTCCATCGCTATAAAACAGAAACTTCGTTATTGTAGATATATCACAAGATGATATTGAAAAAGTATGTAGATATTTACTCAGTGGAGGGTTGTTGGATTTGAGTTTAAGTATTTGATCGTTTATGTTTTGCATCATAATAGCAGGCATTGCAAATTTTGCATACTCCATGTTGTTTTGAACATGATCTATAACGATAAAATCTATTGCCAGAGCTTCCTCATCAAGTAAGATAGGTCGTAAATATTCAATAGATTGATCGATTATTTCATATAAGTTGAATCGGTGCTCTTTTTTCATTATATCGATAAGGTGGTTGATGTAGGCTGTAACGAGCATTGAGCTGAGTGAGGCAGAGATCCCTTTCCCCATCCCGTCAACTATGAGATAAAAAGTTCTACTACTGTCAATAATCCTTGCAGAATAGGCATCACCGCTGAGTATATCGAGCGGTTGGTATAGAAAATCTATGAGTATGTTGCATTGAGATAAGCCGTCTTTTTTATATTCGAGCATTTGATAATAAAAGTCATTTCTTAAAATGTTCAGCTCTTTTTTAAAAGCCAGATCCTCTTGGTAGGAGCTGTACTTCTCTTTTTTTTCAAGTTCTTCGATCTTCTTTTTTCTTTGATCTTCTAAGTACCTGTTTGCAATTAAAACTTTTGAAGCAGCTGTCACGGCATCGATGACTTCTGTAGGTCTAATCGGTTTTTTTATAAAGTTATTGACGTTTAAGCGTAGAGCTTCCACTATAACCTCAGTGTCTTCAATGGCAGTTACAAGGATTATAGGGGTATTGTTGTCGTACTCTCTTATTTGAGCGATCATCTCAAGACCGTTTAATACAGCCATATCATAATCAGTGATGATGAAGTCAACATCTTTCTCCAGATATTTTTCATACCCCTCCTCTCCGTTGTTTGCATATATAATATGCCCCACAAGATCTTCAAAGATGGATCTATAGAGAAGTTGCGTTGTTTTATTATCTTCAACACACAGGAGCGTTGAAGATTTTATGTATTCTAAAGCTGATTTATTTACACTTATAAGTTGCTTAGGCATTAAATTTTAAATTTACTCAGTTCATCTTGAAGTATTTGTGCATCATGTGAAAGTGTTGTTGCCGCATTTTCTACAAGATGTCTATGCTCCGTATTTTTTGATGAGATTTCAAGAATTTCTTCCATATTAGTGATAAGCTCTTTCGTTTTTGTAGCTATATAGGTGCTTTGGTGCATTACATTATTTGATTTGTCTGTTGTTATGGAGAGGTTCTCTTTTGTATCTTCTGACGAGCTGATAAGGCTTTGTGCAGCATCGGCAATATTTTGCATATTACTTGATGTGATTGAGGTCTCTTCTGAAATCTCCACAACATTTTGTGTGATCAGATTAACATTGGCACTGATCTCACTTAAACTTTTTTGTGTGCGCTCAGCAAGTTTTCTCACCTCATCGGCAACAACAGCAAAACCACGCCCATGCTCACCGGCGCGTGCGGCTTCTATGGCAGCATTAAGCGCTAAAAGGTTTGTTTGATCTGCTATGTCAGATATGATCTCTAGTACCTCTTTGATATTTTTAGCCTGTTCGGTTAATGATGCTACTTTTTGCACAAGATCCTGTTGGTGCTCACTCCCTTGCTCGATGGAGGTAACAACACTTACAAGTTGGTTTATGAAATCATCTAGTACATTAAATGTTTTGTTTAAATCTTCAGTGACTGTAATGGAAGCTTCCTCAACTGTGTCAAGTCTTTCACCGATCTCGGTCACCAAAGAGTTGATATTGTCGATTTTTGTATCGGCTTTTTTTGTATTGTTGGCAAGCTCTTCCACGATTATTGTAAGTTTGTGACTCTCTTTGGAAGTTGTCATTGAAACCTCTTTGGCTTTGTAAACGCTTTGTTTAAATGCACTTATCATAGTGTGTATCGCGCGAGAGATTTGTGAGATCTCATCTTTACCTTCCACTATGATGTCGCATGTTAGGTCAAGATCAGAAGAGACACATTCGATTTTTTCAAGAGAGCTTCTAACACTTCTGTTAACACCTTTGCTGATAGTAAAGATGATGATAAAAATGATGACTGCAAAAAGGGTGTAGCTCGTAAGAGAAATTAACATATTTGTTTTAGAGGTTGACTCTATTTCATTTAAGATCTCTGTGTTTTGGCGAGCAAGTTCATCATCGACCTCCTTAAGAAGGTTGATCTTTTTGGTGATGGTTTGAAACCATACTTCACTGTCAATCCCAAAGCCGCCAGCGAGATGTTTCTCCTGTGCTATTGCTCTCATCTGATTAACCTCTGTAATAACTTCAGAGTTCATTTTATTTTTAAAAAATTGCTTTGCCTTATCTGTAGCCATCGCTTCAAAAGAGTCTAAGTAAGCATTTTGTTCTGCAACAAGTGTGACCCATTTGGCAAACATATCTTTTGCAAAATTGTCAGCTCCAAAAGTTGCACTGAGCACTGCCCGCTCAATCCCGGCTCTCTCTTTGGATTTTAGGAAGTTGGTGTATGCATCGAGTGCTTTTACGAGTGCCGGAGTATTTGCCAGTTTTGCAGTAAGCGCTACGATATTTAAAATATTCTTATTTATTTTCGTATAATACGCTACTTCATCTTTTACGCTGATATTGAGTGCATCAACTTTGGCGCGAATTGCGTCAATATTACTGATGGCATTGCTGAACTCCGTGATCTCTTTTTTGAACTCTTTTGGATATTCATCAAGCTTCAGTGTCGCAATATATTTAAGAAGCTCATTACTCCTTTGTGTTGTCAGAGTTCTTTGCTTGGGTAATATATCTATAAATTTTTTCCCCTCAGAACCGATGAAGCCAGCACTTGCACCTCTCTCTTTTTGTGTTTCATGAATTAAGAGGCTTAATTTTTGAGAAAGAACATTTAATGTCTGTACATGAGAGATATGTGACCTCTCTTCAAGTGCCTTTTTTATCGTTATACCTATAATGATCAGTGCAAAAGTGAGCACTATCGCCATAATGAGATTGAGTTTGTTTTTGATACTCATATGTTAAACCTTGTGTACTTTAAAAGTAGATGTTAAGTGAAGGTCATTTAACAGATCTAAAAGTTGTTGGTTCCCAACCTTTATTTGCAGGTTGATACCATCTTTTAAAACAAGTTTGTTAAAGTAACCAATGACGGAGGATGTCATGGATAAGGAGTCCACAATGTGGATAAAAATACTTTTATGTTGAGATACAACAGTATCCACAGCACTTTTGATCTGTTGAAAATCGCTAACACTTTTAATGTTTCCGGTAATTGTAATATGCTCAGAAGATACTTCGATGTCCATTTTGTAAACCTTATCTGTTTTATCTAAGTAAATAATACCTAAAATTTACAAAATTTTATCTAATTTTTATCACACTTTGTAATATTTTTATGCCATTGTTTCATTTTACCCTCATATCCTATCTCTTTAAGGGTGACAAATGTGAGGTTTTGTGAGAGATACTGTTGTTTGACATAGCCGTTGAAGTCATGAGGATACAGATAACCTTCATTGTCTTGTGTGATGTTTTTTGGAATATCAAGCATCACTCCGTCATTGACGGCTTTTTGTGCACTGTTGATGGCGAGATAGGCACTGTTGGATTTTGGTGAAGCAGATAAATAGATCACAGCTTGGGCAAGAATGATGCGGGCTTCTGGAAATCCGATATGGGAGACACTACTCAGAGCAGAACTGCACAGGGTAAGTGCTTGCGGGTTTGCGTTGCCTATATCTTCACTAGCGAGTATCACGAGTCGTCTAGCTATAAAGTCGGCACTTTCACCACCGTCAATAAGCCTTGCGAGATAGTAGATCGCTGCATCCATATCGGAGCCTCGTATGGACTTGATCATTGCACTGATAAGGTCATAATGCACGCCGGCTTCACTGCTTCCAGTGCTGAGCGCATTTGGTCTAAGTGATTTGAGTATATCGAGAGTAATATTTTCTGTAACGTTTGCGGCAAACTCAAGAAGCTTTAACATTGCTCTTGCGTCACCGCCACTGCTGAGTATCAGGTATTCAAATGCTTCGGTGTCACACTCTATATTTTTAAGAGCTATTGCTTTGTGCAGAAGCTCTTTCAATGCTTCATAAGAGATAGATTTGATCTCAAAGAGCATAGATCGTGAACGAATAGCAGAGGTAAGAGAGTAAAAAGGGTTCTCTGTAGAAGCACCTATAATGAGCACGGAGTTGTTTTCCATAACAGGGAGTAAAACCTCTTGTTGATTTTTGGCGAGTCGGTGGACTTCATCTATAAATAGAAGTGGTTTTTGCAGAGCATTTTTGTACTGCTCAAAAATACGTCGGAGCTGCTCTATTTTGAGTGAGGTTGCATTAAACTCATAAAAGGGCAAGTCCATCTCAGAAGCGATGATACGTGCCAAAGATGTTTTTCCGCAGCCTGCCGGGCCATAAAAAAAACTGTGTCCCAAAACACCCTTTTCGCACAGAAGGCGCAAAGGAGCATCCTGAGCGCAGAGGTGATCCTGCCCTACAACTTCATCAAAGTTTTTAGGGCGTAAAATATGCGTAAAATCAACCACTGTTTACCCAGCGATCACTTTGATATATACTTCTCTTTCTTGTCTTGGACCGTCAAACTCACCAAAAAAGATCCCTTGCCATTTCCCAAGGATAGGTTTTGCGTTCACTACAGGGATGCTTATGGAGTTACCCATGCGAGAGCTTTTGAGGTGGGCAGATGCATTGTCCCCGTTATGCAGATAGTGTGCATCGTTTGGTGCGACACGGTTGAGTGCGTTGAGCAGGTCACGGCGAAGGGCAGGGTCTTGGTTTTCAAACATAAATATGCTTGATGTTGTGTGAGGTGTAAAAACAACACAAATACCATCTTTTATCCCGGAAGTGATCACTGCTTCACTCACCTCTTTGCTTATATCCATCAGTTGCGTTTTATGGCTTGTCGGAAACTTCATTGTTTTCATCGTTTTTCTCCTTTTTCTTTAGCTTTTTTTTCTTGTTCTTTTAAAAATGTGTGGAGTGCCGAGTACTCTGAGCGTGACAGAAATCGTGTTTTGCCTGTTGGCAGGTTGTTAAGTTCTATCTCTGCAAAACTGATGCGTTTAAGATCGGCAACATCAGTACCAAAATGTGCGAAAAATCTTCTGATCTCTCTGTTTTTTCCCTCGCTGATAGCAATTTTTAAAACAGAGTAGTTGTGAGCGTTTTTTTGGATTTTATACCCCAAAAACGGCGCAAAAGTCATAGAGGTGATCTCACTTTTTTCATGTCCGCCGGCGGTGGCATCTTTGAGTTCGAGACCATTGAGCATCGCAGCTTCCATCTCAGAAGTGACCTCACCTTTGATCTTGACTTTGTATATACGTTCGAGATTGGAAGTCATTAAAGCTGTTGCAACCTTAGAAGCATCTGTGAGCAGTAAAACCCCCTCCGTTGCATAATCGAGTCTCCCGACGGGAATAAAATGTTTATACTTTCTATCGAGCGAATCATAAATGGTTTTTCGCCCTTTGGGGTCATTTTTCGTAACGAGTTCCCCTTTGGGTTTGTTGTAAACAATAACGGTATATTTGTCTCTTGGAGCTACCCTTTTACCGCTTATGTAAACATCTGAGTTGTTTTCATCCACCTGTGTAGCAGGGTTTGTCTGTATCTCCCCATCTACTCGTACATAGCCATCTTGTATAGCCTTGTCTGCCTCGCGGCGTGAGTAGCTGGAGTGATGCGCTATAAATTTATTTAGTCTCATTTATGAGATTCCTTTTTCTATGAGTGTATGAATATGAAGAACACCCTGTATCTTTTTCTCTTTGTCTGTTACAACAAGAAGTTGTATTTTTTTCTCTTCTATAAGGATAAGTGCCTCACTTGCAAGCATATTTTCATCATCTATGCTCATAGGGTTTATCGTTGCATATTTTAAAACATTATCATCAATAGAAAAATCCTCCTGCATCAAAGCTCGACGGATATCACCGTCACTTACAAGAGCCAGTAGTTTTTCATCTTCATCTGTTACAAGAACCGTACCCAAACGCCCCTCACTGATCTTGAGGATGGCATCTTTGACTTTTGTATCTTTTGAGATGATAGGAAGGTTTTTGCTTTTCATAAGATCTTTTACTTTGATGAAAAGTTTTTTTCCAAGTGCACCACCGGGGTGAAATGAAGCAAAATCACTTTTTTGAAAGTTGCGTGCCTTCATCAGTGAGACAGCAAGAGCATCACCCAAAGCAAGGGTAAGTGTTGTAGAACTCGTAGGGGCAATATCCAAAGGGCAGGCCTCTTTTTTTACAACAACATCTATAACCACGTCACTGTAGCTTCCAAGTGTGGATGTTCTACTTTTTGTCATCCCTATAAGGGGTGTCTCAAACCTTTTGATATGTGGCAGAATGGAGCTTAACTCTTCACTCTCTCCACTGTAGCTAATAGCAAGGATAACATCATTTTTTCCTATCATCCCTAAGTCACCGTGAAGTGCTTCTGTGGGGTGCAGAAAAAAACTGGGTGTACCGGTTGAGGCAAAAGTAGCTGCCATTTTAGCACCTATAAGCCCAGACTTCCCAACTCCTGTTACCACAAGCTTACCTTTGCAAGAGAGAATGGTCTCTATTGCAAGGACAAAAGAGTCATCTATATTTTTGCTTGCATCGAGGAGTGTTTGCGCCTCAATATTTAAAGTTTCTTGTGCAATTTCTTTATAATTCATAATGAGATTATACCCTTTTTATCTTCATAAGATATAATTGAACGATGTCAACCTAAAAGTATAACAAAAGGAACTACAGATGCAAAACATTTTTGATGAAGTTGCCTCTTTGGACAAACGCTGTTATGATGAATTTGGTCTGAGTGAGGATCTTTTGATGGAACATGCGGCAGAGGGGATGGCGTGTTATATACGAGAGCATTTTGAAAAATATACAAAGGTGCTCATCGTTTGTGGAAGCGGTAATAACGGAGCAGACGGTATAGCGTGTGCAAGGCTTTTACACGGAGACTATGATGTGCGTCTGTTTTATGTCAAAGAGCTAAGATCCCCCATGGCGAAGCTTCAGCAAAAAAGGGCAAGAGCTCTCGGTGTGCAAGAGACACACAAGGTTTTGCAGTGTGATGTAGTTGTAGATGCGGTTGTAGGTACGGGGTTTGAAGGTGAATTCAACGAAACATTGAGCGGTGTTATGCAAGAGATCAATGCCTTGGAAGCATTTAAAATCGCTTGCGATGTTCCATCAGGTCTTAGAGCAAACGGCCAGTGTGCAAAAGATACCTTTTGTGCAGATATATCTTTGAGTATGGGTGCTTTGAAAAAGAGTATGTTCTTAGATGAGGCTAAGGAGTATGTTGGAACTGTCAGGGTAGTTGATCTTGGTGTCTCTCGCAGTGTTTATGAGAAGCCAAGCAGTTGGCAGCTTTTAGAGTTTGATGATCTGAAACTTCCAAACAGAGAGCAAAAAAACTCTCATAAAGGGGTTTACGGCCACTTGGCGATTGCTTCTGGAAGTAAAGCGGGGGCGAGTGTGATGAGTGCACAGGCTGCACTGAGGTTTGGCACGGGGCTGGTGACACTTGTGGGGTATGAAAATGAGCAGATCCCTTATGAGATTATGTACTCACACACACTTCCGCAAACAACGTCTGCATTGGCTATCGGTATGGGGCTTGGGGAGGAGTTCAGCGATGCTGAGATGAAAAACTTTTTGGATAATGATTTTCCTATGGTTGTAGATGCAGATATGTTTCAAAAACCTCTCATAAAAGATCTGCTCAAACGCAAACATCTGGTCTTGACCCCCCATCCAAAAGAGTTTGTTTCTCTTCTCAAACATACAGATCTAGCCGATATTAGCGCGGAGGAGTTACAAAAAAATCGCTTTTTTTACGTGGAGCTTTTTAGCAAAAGTTTTCCTGAAGTTGTTTTACTTTTAAAAGGTGCGAATGTAATCATTGCACATAAAGAGAAGTTTTATATCAATCCACACGGAACATCTGTTTTGGCAAAAGGTGGTAGTGGTGATGTGCTCAGCGGTCTTATAGGGGCACTTCTGGCGCAGGGCCATAGTGCTTTGGAAGCTGCAAAAAATGCTTCGCTAACACACACTTTACTTGCTCGAAACTATAAAGGTGCTAACTTTTCTCTAAGTCCGATTGATCTTATACATGAAATTTCAGAATTATAAGGAAATTAAATAATATATGTAGTATAAAAAGAGAGTAAGTTTTTTATATATTTTGTTATAGCATTTAGTAGTGGAGGATGTTATGCAAAATTCATTTGAAAAAAACATCACTTTCAGATTTATTTTCATATACATCCTTACTATGCTTGTAATAGTCATAGTCTCAACTTTTCAATACTATTCATTGTCTGAATATGAGTTGTCCTATAATGATTTTTTGATCAAACCCGTGATCGCCTTTACTCTTATAATTCTTTTTATATATATTATTTTAAACAGAATGATAAAAACACATCTTCTACGGCTGCAATATTTTGAAAGTTTTTTATACAGCTACCTTCAAGATGCCAAGATTGATAAAAAAGTCTTTTGCGCTTTGCAAGAGAGTGATGATGAGATATATAGATTTGCCAAAGAGGTACAACAGCTTATGCGACACAACATTAAAATACTGCACAGGCAAAATAATTTTTTAAAAATCCTTGAAGAACTTGATGAGGTTGTGCTTGTTACATCACAAAAATTTAAGATCATTGAACATAATAAGCCATGGAACAAGTTTAAAGGGCACAGTCATATTTTTTTGGATCATTTATGTCAAAAAAATGTGCATAAAATTGAGCAACAACTTCAAGAGTTGAAAAACTTCAACGATAAGATGATAATGTTTGTGGATACCTTACAAACAAGTGATTGTTTTTTTGAGATAAAGATTATTCATATCGATGGAGTTTTTGGGGTAATTATTCGAGATATTACTAATGTATATAAGCAACATCAAGAAGCAAAACATATGGCTTTGCATGATTGCTTGACAAAACTTCCAAACCGTTCATTGCTGATGGATAGACTAAAAAGTGAGGTACAAAAATCATATAGAGAAAAACAAAAGTTTGCATTGCTCTTTTTTGACTTGAACAGTTTTAAAGATATTAATGATACATTTGGACATGAGGCGGGAGACTGTGTGCTCATTGAGTTTGCTAAAAGGGTTTCTGGTGTTTTGCGGGCAAGTGATACGCTCTCTCGCATAGGTGGCGATGAGTTTATTGCCATTGTGCCGCATCTTAACAATAAAGATGAGGTTGCATTTATCATCAACAAAGTCAACGAAAGTCTTAAAAAAGCGGTACTTTTTAAAAACTTTTCTATTCAAATAAGTACATCAATAGGGGTGAGTATCTACCCTGATGATGCACAAGATATGCAGGGACTTATTTTAAAAGCGGATGATGCGATGTATAAAGAGAAAAAAAGGAAGTGAAAACTCTTGTCTATAGAGCAAATATAAACAACATTCATACCATTTGTTAAGAATTGTACGTTATTAAATAATTTAGCTTTACTATAAGAATGCTTATGCTATAAATCAAAAACTAAAATATTTAGGAATAAATGATGGATAATACATTAAAAATTGGAAAGTATGAACTTGGTTCCCGCTTAATTGTCGGCAGTGGAAAATATAAAGACTTTGAAACTACCAAGGAAGCGACTTTGGCATCTGGAAGTGAACTTATTACTGTTGCTGTGCGTCGTTTGAATATTACAGACCCAGACAAAGAGAACCTTCGCGATACCTTTGCAGGAACAAATGTAAAGTTTTTACCAAATTCTGCCGGATGTGTGACGCACGAAGAGGCGATAACAACATTTCGTCTAACGCGTGAGGCAACGGGGATAGACCTTATTAAACTTGAGGTTATCGGAGATACGCAAAAAACTCTCTACCCTGATGTACTTGAGACTATAAAGGCGTGTGAAGTGTTGGCTAAAGATGGCTTTACAATTATGGCATACACTTCAGATGATCCGATTATGGCGAAACGCCTTGAAGATGCGGGCGCTCACGCTATTATGCCTTTGGCAGCACCTATTGGAAGCGGTCTTGGGATCCAAAATCCATACAATATTGTATTTATTAGAGAAGCTGTAAGTGTGCCTGTTATAGTTGATGCCGGTATCGGATGTGCAAGTGATGCAGCTTATGCTATGGAGCTTGGAGCAGAAGGTGTTTTGACCAATACTGCGATTGCTCAGGCACAAGACCCTATGGTTATGGCAGAAGCGATGAAGCACGCTATAATAGCGGGACGTATGAGTTATTTGGCAGGTAGAATTCCCAAACGCCCTTATGCAACAGCGTCATCTCCTGTAGATGGAATGATCCAGTTTTAAGAAAATATGCAAGAAAAAGAAAGATAGCTTCTCTTTCTTGTGTACACCACATAAGTATCACAATATAAAAATATTCGATATAATTTTTGAGAGATACTTGAGAGTGTAACTTTATGAAAAATATTGAAACATAGAGGGAATCCCTTGGTTTATGGGATTGTGATAACATAAACTGTTTCAAAAACACATGCGTATAAAAAAATTACAAATTTCGTCGGTTTTTTCTTGTTTTTGCTATAAAAAATAGTTATAATATTTTCAGTTATGATTTTTATGTCAGTATTTAACGCTTTATGCTTTATGTTAGATACTTTGAAATTATGTTAATAAAATGTATCAAGGGGGATATATGAGAAAAATGGTATTAAGAAGCATGGTTGTTCTTGCTGCTTCATCAACAGGACTGTTTGCTCTGTTTGGACCGCATGCAAGTATATCATCGTTTAATAATGGCTCGAATGATGAAGTGTGTGTTTATTGTCATACGCCGCACAACAGCCGAAATAATTTGGGGCCGATTCCGCTATGGAATAAACCGGCAACTGATCTGGAATTGACGAATGGCTTTACGATGTACGGTGCGGCTACGACAAATATAGAGGGTGAGACTATAGCGGGTACACTAACATCCAAACAGCCTCAAAGTATGACCTTAGCATGTCTTTCTTGTCATGATGGTGTGAGTGCTATGAACAGTGTTATCAATGCTCCGGGTTCTGGTAGAGTGAATGCTACAGATGGTATTATTATCGGAGAGATAGATCCAAAACCAATTCGTAATGATGTTGCGGTTACAATTGGTAAGGATGGTAATCTCGCAGATGACCATCCATTGTCAATCGACTATATTGAAGGTAAAGCAAGTTTAAAACCGACAAGTACTGTTATCAGTGGTGATGGTTGGTATAGAGCAAATACAATTGGTGATTTACTCAGAAATGGTAAAGTGGAATGTGTAAGTTGTCATGATCCACACGGTACCCCATATGGATTGTACACTAGACAACAAAGATCAGGCAGTAAACTTTGCCTAGGTTGTCATAACAAATAGTTTCAAGCATCTGCTTGGAACTTACTCTTCTAAGATAAACCTAAATTCCCAATCTATTGTAATTTATCTGATAAATGTGTCATCAAAAGTAGTTGACCCATACCTTCAAAAAACTTTTCTATACCCATATTTTGAGCTGTAAGCGCTTTTTTAAGAGCACTGACAAAAACATACTGTGATGTTTCAGAAGCCTGCATATATGTATTTATGATATACTCAAATGTCAGAGAATGAAGCTCTTCATTGACCTTAAAATCAATACTTGAGATCTTGTTAATTCCATGTGACTCCAAAAGAGAGAAGCATTCCTCTTTTGGCGTACTCATGAAACAACTCCCATAAGGTTTAGCATAACAATAAGCATAGCAACAGGCGTGATGTAGCGTAAGCTGAAGTACCAAGGCTCAAAAGCCCATTTGAGTTGTGGTCTCATTACTGCTTCTACACGAGATTTTTCTATGATAAAACCAACGAAAACAGCCATAATAAGTCCACCAAGAGGCAGCATAATGGCTGCCGTGACATAATCAACCCAATCAAAGAAGTTTTTTCCATTCCAGGTTAAATATGCGGAGAAGCCTTCTATATTTGAAAGTAAAGCAACAATACCAAAAAGGTAAAAGAAAAGCCCCATAGCTATGGAAGCTTTGAGTCTGCTCCAACTAAATCTGTCTATAAAGTATTGCACCATAGGTTCAACCAATGATACAGAAGATGTAAGACCTGCAAACGCAAGAGCAATAAAAAAGAGTACGGCAAAGATATTTCCAAGTATGCCCATCTCGTAAAATGCAGCAGGGAGTGAAATAAAGACAAGTCCAGGCCCTTTAGCAGGTCCGGAACCATACTGGTAAAGGAAAGTAAAAAGCATAAGCCCTGCAACTATGGCAATGGTGGTATCTAAAAAGACAACCCAAAAAGCACTCTTTACAATGTTTGAGTCTTTCTCTAAAGATGCCGCATAAGTCATGATGGCACCCATACCAAGCGAAAGGGTGAAAAAAGCATGTCCTACAGCTACCACAAAGGCTTCTGAATCTATTTTCGACCAATCAGCTGAGAACATAAAACTAACTGCCTGAGAGAAAGTGTCAAGCGTTAGAGCATAGATAAACATCCCTATGAGGATGATCATCAATGTAGGCATTAAAAAGAGGTTAAGCTTTTCAATACCACCTTTTATACCTTTTGTTAAAACATAGGTTATCAGCACAAAGGCCAAGGTATGGTACATAAGTTGTGTCATGATATCTGTGTGAAGCATAGAGGTGAAAATCGTTTCGGCCTCTTTGACAGAAGATGGAAGAAAATATAAAGAGGTAATAATATAGTTAAATATCCACCCTATAACTACGGAGTAAAATATCATAATAAACAAACCGGCTAAACCTTGAAAGCCACCGAGCTTCCAAAATTGTTTATGTTTTGGCGCAAGCTCTTCAAAAGAGGTAACGGTATCTCTTCTGCCCAAATAACCAATAAGCATTTCAGCGATCATGATAGAAAAACCAATAAGAAGCACCGTCAACAAATATATCAGTACAAAAGCACCGCCTCCATATTCCCCCGCAATATAAGGGAACTTCCAGATGTTTCCAAGACCAACAGCACTACCGGCCGCGGCTAAAATAAATCCAATTCTACTAAACCTAGCTATTTTCATATAATAACTTCCTATTTAAATTGGATGAATTATACTAGAATATAGTTTTTTTTAAAAGAAATCCTCTTAAAGTATTGACATTACTCTCTTTATTGACTATAATTTCGCCTCATTAATCAGCTAAACGGTTGGTTTTTGTATAGGTCGGGGTGTAGCTCAGTATGGTTAGAGTACTTGGTTTGGGACCAAGGGGCCGAAGGTTCGAGTCCTTTCACCCCGACCATTTTATTTTTGTTTATTTAGATTGTATGGTGAGATTAGCTCAGCTGGTTAGAGCACTGGTTTGTGGTGCCGGGGGTCGCGGGTTCGAATCCCGTATCTCACCCCATGTAATAATAAAACTATAGATAATAAATTAAAAATATTGTGGCGCCCGTGGCTCAACTGGATAGAGTATCGGTTTTCGGCACCGACGGTTATAGGTTCGAACCCTATCGGGCGCACCATTATTTAGATGCGTCCTTAGCTCAGCTGGATAGAGCAATGCCCTTCTAAGGCATCGGTCACACGTTCGAATCGTGTAGGGCGTACCACTTCATATTGTTTGTCAGAAGTGACACTAAAAACTTATCCACGCGGACGTGGTGAAATTGGTAGACACGCCAGACTTAGGATCTGGTGCCGCAAGGTGTGAAGGTTCAAGTCCTTTCGTCCGCACCACTTTAGTTCAAAAAGCTTCAAAAACACCGTAAATACCGCAGCTAGACGACTTTCTTAAGTTTTACTATTTTGTTCATTAGTCATCTATTAGTCACCAAATCTGAATTTTAGAGATTTTTACTACCTCAATTTCTCAGTGAGTTTAAGTTTTTTCTATTTGAAACCAAGTTTTTATCTCCTCAAATCATTTCAACTTTCATCATATATCATCATCTGTAAGCATTTTTGCTCTCAGGCATCAAGGCTCTGTATTTTTTTATAATTTCCCCGTGATTATTCAACGGGGTACCAAGTGTTTTTCACTCCCAAAAGTGAAGGAAGCTACCTGGCTTCCCGTTGAGTAATTTGGCGGGAGCACTTGGTACCTGTTCCCCACTCAAACACTTTCTATTGTCCAAGATTTGATAGGCGTATCATCGAGCGTCTGGTGAAGTAGATGTACCATTTATGAGTAATATCATAGTTAAAAGGCATAATGCGTACCTGGTATATTGAAAAAAGAGTAGAAGTCGATGCAGTTGCGACTGGCTCTCACAGGGAAACCAAAAGAGGGATCGACCACACGCGGATTTGGGCGCTGTGGATGATACTATGCTCTCATCACCTTCTCATACCCGACCTAAACCAAAAACTCTCACATATTTGGCATGGAACAAGCTGTACAGCACAACCGACAGCTGATGGTATGCTCTTGCTTAGCGTGCAAAAGGCGAAGAGGCGTAATCGACCGACGATCGAAACGATGGAATTGTAGCATAATTTAGTTATATTCTAAATATGCAATTTTCGAGAGCGGGGAATTCTGGCAAAATTTTCGGCGCCCGAAAAGCCCCTAACTGCAGCCTCTCCCTTCCGTCTCACTCTGGAATTGTGAAGAAAGAGAAGAAGTGAATGAGGCATTAGGATGAAGATTGATTGCTTGTTTTTTTTAAAAATGAAGTTTACCAGAGATTAGATCATCTTCAATAACTTCACGGATAAACATAGGCGAGACACCAAAATAAATATAATGTCTATTTTTCATAAGCACCTCCTTTTGCATTTGCTGATTAACCCAACTTGAGTTGGTACTTAAACCAAAATATGCAGCCAGTTCTTCTTTTGTAAGTAGTTTTTTATTGTCTAGTGATGTGACAATGACCTTTCTTACATTTTTTTGTGCTCGCCTTTGTTTTTGACTCACTGTTGAATCTTATAACAAAGTCACGATGCCAAACCTCGTAAGTGATCAATTTACAAAGCTTAAGCACAGTGCTAACATTTAGTAACTTTCTATCAAAACCACTTTTGTTTGCAGTTTTGCCCATTTATTCTTTTCTAAATCATTACATGTGATTCAGTTTGATAACGTTATCAATACTCGTCAATACCTCAAAGAACAATGTATGTTTTTAAGTTTGTAGACTTGATATTCTCCATATAGCCTTTTCCAGAATTAGGCTTTCTATATTTCTCAAACCTTCTGCCTCAATAAAGGTTCAATTTTCTTTATCAAGCTCATCCCGATAAAATTTTATTATATAATTGTAAATAAACTCATTTATCAACAAGTTTCGCTAAAATATAGAAAAATAATTTTTCATCATTGGAATACAAAAATATGGCAAAGCAAAAACAAGAAGAATCACTCGAAAAACAACTATGGAAAGCCGCAGATAAACTGCGAAAAAATATTGATGCTGCTGAGTATAAGCATGTGGTGATGGGGCTTGTGTTTTTAAAGTATATCTCTGATAGTTTTGAAGAGCTGTATGACAAACTCAAAGCTGGTGAGGGTGAATATGTAGGTGCTGACCCTGAAGATAGAGATGAGTATAAAGCTGAAAATGTATTTTTTGTTCCCCCGACTGCTAGATGGTCGTTTCTTTTGTCTTGTGCAAAACTCCCTACCATCGGCAAAATTGTTGATGAGGCGATGGATGCCATAGAGAAAGAAAATAGCTCGCTCAAAGGAGTACTCCCAAAAGTATATGCAAAAGAGAACTTAGACTCCAAATCTCTTGGTGGGCTTATAGACCTCATAGGTAATATTGCCTTTAGGGATGCAAAAGCAAGAAGTGCCGATGTACTTGGTCATGTGTTTGAGTACTTTCTAGGGGAGTTTGCACTTGCTGAAGGCAAACAGGGTGGGCAGTTTTATACGCCTAAAAGTGTAGTTGAGCTTCTTGTAAAAATGTTAGAGCCATATAAAGGCAGAGTCTTTGATCCTTGTTGTGGTAGTGGCGGTATGTTCATACAATCTGAAAAGTTTGTGCGTAAACATCAAGGCAAAATTAACGATATATCTATCTATGGTCAAGAGTCAAACCAAACCACATAACGCTAACTACGCATGGATACAACACTTTCTCTACCACTTAGCACCAACTGGAACGGCGGGGTTTGTTTTAGCAAAAGGAAGCCTCACTTCTAACACTTCCAATGAGGGAGAGATACGAAAAGCCCTCATCGAAGCCAATCTTGTGGACTGCATAGTAAACCTTCCTGCAAAACTCTTTTTAAATACCCAAATCCCAGCAAGTATATGGTTTATGAAGCGAGGAAGAACCACCAAAGATATACTCTTTATAGATGCACGAAATATGGGACATCTTATCAACCGAAGAACTAGAGAGTTTAGCCATGAGGATACTGACTATATCGCTCAGATTTATCATAATTGGAAAAATAACAAAGAGTATGAAGATATAAAAGGGTTTTGTAAAAGTGCAAGTTTAGAGGAGGTACGAGAGTTAAACTATGTGCTTACTCCTGGGCGATATGTAGGACTTGAAGAGGTGGATGATGAGTTTGATTTTAAAGAGCGATTTTTGGAGCTTCAAAAAGAGTTACAAGAGCAGATGAAGCAGGAGCAAGAGCTAAATAAACGGATAAATGAGAATTTGGCGAAGGTGATTGTAAATGTGTAGATTTTCTCCCCTTGAAAATTCAAGGGGCATCCCGAAGGACAATTGTAAGTTTATGATAGCTGAGAATGCGTTAAAAGTCAAAAATGGGGTTTGTGATGGGTGAGTGGATTTGCACAACACTAGGTGAAATCAGTACCGATATTTCTTATGGATATACAGCTAGTGCAAGTCAGGAAGAATGTGGACCTAAATTTTTAAGAATAACCGATATTGTGCCAGATAGAATTAATTGGGATACAGTTCCCCATTGCTTTATTGAAGATGAAAAAAAAGACAAATATAATCTTCAATTTGGTGATGTTGTAATCGCTAGAACAGGTGCGACAACTGGCTACAATAAGTTAATAACCAAAACTCAAAATGCAGTTTTTGCCTCATACTTAATAAGATATAGAATAAACACTAAAATAGCGAATCCTTATTATGTGGCATATAATTTACAATCATATAAATGGAAAGGGTTTGTAGAGGGAATTATCAGTGGTTCTGCCCAACCTGGAGCAAATGCAAAACAATTTGCTAGTTTTGATTTTTCACTCCCCCCACTAAAAGAACAAAAAGCAATAGCAGAAGTTCTAAGCTCTCTTGATGATAAAATCGACCTCCTCCACCACCAAAACAAAACTCTTGAAAGCTTAGCACAGACACTTTTTAGACAATGGCTTATTGAAGAGGCTAAGGATGAGTGGGAAGAGTATGAAATAAGAGATTTTGCAACTCATAAAAAAATCAGTATTAAGCCAGCTAAAAATCCAAATGGTAGTTTTTTACATTTTAGCTTACCTGCATTTGATGCAAATAAAGAACCATTGCAAGAACTTGGTTCAGATATAAAAAGTAATAAGTATCGAGTAGAACCTTATTCTATTTTAATGTCAAAATTAAATCCTAAAACTCCAAGGGTTTGGGATATATATTTTGAACCAGAAGAAAACTCTATTTGTTCAACTGAATTTCAAGTTATACTACCAAACGATAAAGAGCTTTTCCCTTTTATTTCTACACTTTTAAAATCAGATAAAGTAAAAAATGAATTGGCTATGTCAGCTTCAGGAACAAGCGGGAGCCATCAACGAGTTAAGCCTGAAGATATTTTCAATATTAGTTTCTTTACACCATCTATTGAAAAGATGAAAGAATTTTCAAAACTATTAGAACCAAACTATTTGAAACAAAGGAAAAACCAACAACAAATAAAAACTCTTGAAAATCTAAGAGATACACTTCTACCTAAGCTTATGAGCGGGGAAGTGAGAGTTAAATATTTTTAAATAAAAAACTAGCTATAATCGAAGAAATAAACTTTTGGAATACATATGTCTTGTAACGATTTGATAAGTAATAGTGATATAGAGAATATTTATAAAGACGACAATTTAATTGTTACAAATAATGTTGTAAGTCATTGCGAAACTCCAGATACTAAAAAAGTTTTCATTAAAGTTTTTGATAAAAATAGTTCGTGCATGTTGCAACGAGATATAGAAAGAGCATATTTTAGAAATAAAGAACTACTATCCAAGCAAGAAGAGATAGGTAAAGTTGTAAAGCATGAGTATTTTATTTTAAAAGATGAATTTCAAGGAAAGAAGATTGCTTCTTCTATTCATGTGAAAGAACTAGAAGCATATCGTAGAAATAACTTTGATGAGATTCAATTGGAGGCTGCATGGGATGGTCTTGTAGTATGGAAAAAAATGTTTTTCAAATTTGCAAGTGCTAAAGATGAAAGTTTAATAAAAATAGCAATACAAAGGTACTTACGAGAAATTAAAAATATGTCGATAGAGGAAATAGAAAAAGCAATTAAAAATAACCCATTTTCAATTAGTTTGCATTATCTAAAAGATGACAATATAGATTTTAAAGAATGGGTCTATAACGGTTTTGGTAAAATTGGTTTGGCCAAAATGTATAAGGAGATAGCATGAGTGCAGAAATAAAAGTATATCTAACTAGTGAACAAATAGATGACAATTTATGTTTTCATGCAATTGTACATTCAAAAAATGATTATGATTTATTTTTTGATTTAAATGAAACTTATGAACCATTAATGCTTGAGGCATTAAATGGAGAACTTAGTTTAGAATATCATGATAGTGAAAATTATAATAAACATACTTTCAATATAGAATCTGGGGATTATGAAGAAAATTTAAATAAATTTAAATCATTTTTAATTGATTTTTATGGATTATCAGTACTCTTAAGAGAAACAGATTTATGTGAACATTTTGGAGTAAGACTAATAGGTGCTGGTTTTAGGGGAAATCAAAACAGCCCTATGCTTGAGAGTGCTCAATTTAATGCTATGAATAGCATACATGGCATTAAAACTCAATTGTTTGTTGCTAACAATACTAGCTACAGGAGTGATGATATTTATATTAAAAAAGCTCATGGTAGTTTAAAATTAACCCTTGAAGCAACAAAAAAATATGAAGAACCTATTGCTTTCATCCGTTCCATTTATAATGATATTGAAAATGAAGAAATTGATCCTTTTAAATTCAATGATAAAGAACAACAGTATCGTTATCAAACTATTATTAAAAATTTAAATGATTTAAATTCTCAAAAAAGATTACAAAAATTCTATGTTATTATTGATGGTCAAGAATTTGAAATAACTAAAAGAAAATATTTAAAAGAACAAAGTAAAAATATTTATCATGAAGTTATTGATTTAACAGGGATATTTGAAGCATATAAGAAGCGTTCAGATTCTTTTGAAATGTATTCAGAAGATAAAGGGAAATTTTATTGCCATCTGAAAAGTTTATCGCAAAATGATTTTTCAAGATATGAACAGGTGATAAATATTTTAAAAGATTTGGATAGTTTTAGTACAACTAAAATTAAAGTTTATGGCAACAAGGTAAAACCTCAGACAATCAATGTTACTAATATTGAATTATTACAGTAAATCGAAAGTAGTCTTTGCAAAAATTTTTAGCACTGATTAAAAAAATCGGAAATTCCGATTTTTTTTAAATTTAACCCCATAAAATTAGTAGCTTTAAATAAATTACATTTACCTATTTACAGTGGGAGCATAAGTGAGCAACAAAATAACCGAAAATGAAATAGAACTCTTCGCCATTGAGCTTTTAGAAAAGCAAGGCTTTGAGTATATCTATGCTCCAAACATAGCACCCGATAGCCAAACTCCTATGAGAGAATCTTTTGAAGATGTCATACTAAAAGAAAAACTGCAAAACGCACTCACTACCATCAACCCTACTTTGGAATATGACCTTATAGAATATGCTATAAAAGAGATACAAAGATTAAGAAGCACAGAGCTTTTAACAGATAATGAAGATTTTCATAAAATGCTTACAGAGGGTATAACTGTTGAAACTCAAATTGATGGTGTAACTCGTGGAGAGATTGTAAAACTTATAGATTTTGATGATGTAGCTAACAATGATTTTGTCGTGTCAAATCAATTTACCATCGTAGAAAACGGTATCAATAAGCGACCCGATGTAATTCTCTTTGTAAATGGCTTGCCATTGGTTGTGATAGAGCTTAAAAACCCCGTAGATGAAAACGCTACTATTGCTTCAGCATATATGCAGATACAAACTTACAAAAGTGTTATCCCCTCTCTTTTTACTTATAATGCTTTTTGTATCATTAGTGATGGACTCGAAGCTCGTGCAGGAACTATTTCAGCGGGTTTGAGCCGTTTTATGACTTGGAAGAGTAGTGATGGCAAAAGTGAAGCTTCTAAGTTAATATCTCAAGTTGAAACTATGTGTACAGGGATGTTGAATCCAACTACTCTTTTGGATTTAATCCGAAATTTTATCGTTTATGAAAAAACAACAAAAGAAGATAGTAAAACCGGTATAACCACCATTGAAACAGTAAAAAAACTAGCTGCTTATCATCAATACTACGCAGTAAATAAAGCTGTAGAGCGAACCATAAAAGCAAGTAGTGAGGATGGAGATAAAAAAGGTGGAGTTATTTGGCATACACAAGGAAGCGGTAAATCACTCTCTATGGTGTTTTATACCGGTAAAATTGTTTTGGCTTTAAATAACCCAACTGTCTTGGTGCTTACAGATAGAAATGATTTAGATGACCAACTTTTTGATACTTTTGCAAGTTCCGCTTCACTTTTACGACAAGAACCGATACAAGCAGAAAATAGAGAGCATTTGAAAAAACTTTTAAAAGTAGCCTCCGGTGGAGTTATATTTACCACTATTCAAAAATTTCAACCCGAAGAGGGAAATGTTTATGATGAACTTTCAGACAGAAGAAACATCATTGTTATAGCAGATGAGGCACACCGCACACAGTATGGATTTAAACCAAAAACTGTCGATGAAAAGGATAAAGACGGCAATGTCATTGGTAAAAAAATTGTTTATGGATTTGCGAAGTATCTCAGAGATGCCTTGCCAAATGCTACTTACCTTGGATTTACCGGCACACCTATTGAGAGTAGCGATGTAAACACTCCTGCTGTATTTGGGGATTATGTAGATATTTACGATATATCTCAAGCGGTTGAAGATGGGGCTACTGTTAAGATTTACTATGAAAGCAGACTTGCTAAGATTACTTTGAGTGATGAGGGTAAAAAACTTGTTAAAGAGTTAGACAGCGAACTAAAAAATGATGATTTGAGTGAAACACAAAAAGCAAAAGCAAAGTGGACACAACTTGAAGCACTTATAGGGAGTAAAAATAGAATCAAAGAGGTAGCACGCGATATAGTCTCCCATTTTGAAAAACGCCAAGAAGTTTTTGATGGTAAAGGGATGATAGTTGCTATGAGTAGAAGAATTGCAGTTGAACTTTATAATGAAATAATCAAACTCAGACCCCAGTGGCATAGCGACGATTTAGATAAGGGAGTCATAAAAGTTGTGATGACTTCAAAAAGTAGTGATGGGGCCCAGATACAAAAGCACCATACTACAAAACAACAACGAAGAGACTTAGCAAACCGTATGAAAGATGTTAATGATGAGTTGAAGCTTGTCATAGTAAGGGATATGTGGCTTACAGGGTTTGATGCTCCATCTATGCACACACTCTACATAGACAAACCGATGAAAGGGCATAATCTAATGCAAGCCATAGCAAGGGTTAATCGTGTTTACAAAGATAAACCCGCTGGGCTTGTTGTTGATTATCTTGGGATTGCCAGTGATTTAAAAAAGGCACTTTCGTTTTATAGTGATAGTGGAGGAAAAGGTGACCCGGCAGTTGCACAAGAACAAGCAGTAGCACTTATGCTTGAAAAACTCGAAGTTGTATCGCAAATGTTTCATGGGTTTGCGTATGAGAACTATTTTCAGGCAGACACAAGAGAGAAACTCTCACTTATTCTTGAAGCCGAGGAGCATATCTTAGGGCTTGAAGATGGTAAAAAAAGATACATTGATGAAGTTACTGCACTATCACGAGCTTTTGCCATTGCTGTTCCAGCAGAAACAGCGATGGATGTTAAAGATGAAATATCATTTTTTCAAGCTGTGAAAGCCAGGCTTGTGAAATTTACTGCCGGAAGTTCTCAAAGTGATGAGGAGTTGGAAACCACTATCAGGCAAGTAATCGACAAAGCACTTGTAACGCAGCAGGTAATAGACATTTTTGATGCTTCAGGGATTAAAAAACCTGATATTTCTGTCCTTGATGAGGAGTTTTTGCTTGAAGTAAAGGGGATGAAACATAAAAATATTGCCCTTGAAGTTCTTAAAAAATTACTGGGTGATGAGATAAAAACAAGACAAAAAACAAACCTTGTACAGAGTAAAACTCTTATGGAGATGTTGGAAAACTCTATCAAAAAATACCACAACAAGATAATCACCGCCGCCGAAGTTATAGAAGAACTCATTAATCTCAGTAAAGATATACATAAAATGGATGCCGAACCAAAAGAGATGGGTTTGACTGATTTTGAATATGCGTTTTACACCGCCATCGCTTCCAATGACAGTGCAAAAGAGGTGATGCAACAAGAGAAACTTCGTGAACTAGCAGTTGTGCTCACCCAGCGAGTGAAAGAAAATGCTTCTATCGACTGGACTATTAAAGAAAGTGTACGATCAAAGCTGAAAGTAATAGTGAAGCGAACACTACGACAATTTGGATACCCACCAGATATGCAAAAACTAGCAACACAGACTGTCCTTAAACAGGCTGAGATGATAGCTGAAGAACTAACAACTGCAAAATAATTTTTCAACTCTTTCAAGTTGTTACTTTATGTAACAACTTGAAAAATTTTTCTTATTTTTTCTTATTTTACATATAGCTACATATTATTTCAAATAATTTCATATGACTACATTCTCCTTTTTTATCTCCATTTTTTGGCTTTTATTTATGATTTTATTTGTTTATACTTTTCAAGACAAGTAGCTACAAGTCAATTTTTTACAAGGAATAAGAAATGAATAGACAGAAAATCTGGGATGTGATTTACAGCAAATATGGATCACTGATACTCACTCGAAAACAAGTAGCTGACACTCTGGGAAAGTCGGTGGCAACAATTGATAGGTGGAAGAAGCAAGGGCTATATTTGGAGTATAAAAAACTGGGAACAGCGAAGAATTCTCCTGTGGAATATTCAATTGATACCATAGTCAACTATATAGTAAATAACAATAAAAAAATTGTATAGGAGGATTCAAAATGCAAAATCATAATCCATACTCAAACAACAGCCCATATACGAATAATAATCCGTATCAAAATTCAAACAATGATGCGGATCGTCAGCTTCAAGCTCAACGAAAACTAGAAGAAGAGCGAAAAAAGCAACAATACAAGTTTCAAGCAGAACAAGCGCTTGATCATATAGTGCATGAATTTGTGAGTGCCCAACATAATCGGCTTAAAAAATGGAACCTAAATGCAGGAGACAAAGCAGCCGTAATCCGCTATTATAAGAGATATTGGGACAATGAGTTTATCTCTGTATCAATTTTGGTTATGGTTATAACCGCTATTTTATCATTTTACACACCGCTTGCAATCATTGGCATATTTGTAGTATTTATGCTTCGTGAATTTTATGCGCAGCGTGTCTTTTTACATATATGCTTAATGATTATGATCTAAGTCGTAAGCAAATTACCGAGATCAAAGATAAGATATTCTATAAGCAACTCAAAACAACTACTACTTTAATATTCACACTTTTTTTAATGGGTATTAGTAGTGCATCCTATTTTTATAGTGGCACTGTATTTTTAGAACCAGAAAAATATCCAAAACTAATAGAAATCCTTTCCAAACTCAGTCCATTTCATCCAGAAAATGAACTGTTTGCGTATATGAATATTGCAGGTATTATTGCTTTGTTGCTTTTGAAAACTTACGAAAAATGGAGCAAATGATATGTTTTTTAAAAAAACGAAACCTCAAAAAACGCTCAACTTTGACCAATATGCACCATCAAGTGCATACGGTCGAGGGCTAACATCTGTTCAATTTGCGAAAGATGAGCTACACAAAGTACATATTCCTTTCAATCCACTTGATTTTTTAAATGTAGAGCAACAATTTTTCGGTCTTGAGTTGCACTCAAAATCTCCGATTTATCTACCATATGAAGATAGTACACATTTACTATATTGCGGACCTACAAGGTCTGCAAAAGGTGTGGCACTATCACATAGAGTCGTAGAAGCCCTTAAACAGGGAAAAGGGGTTATTGTTATTGATCCAAAAAAAGATGATTTTTTACCTCAGGTAATTTTTGAAGAACTTCATAGACAAAACAGGATAGATGATCTCATTATCGCATCATATCCAAATAATTTTTCCTACTCAGGATTCGACAAATCCGATACACACAGAGAGTTTGCAAACAAGCTTATCGTTGCACTCGATTTAGCCCCATCTGGCGATCCAAAATCCGACTTTTATCGTCGTAATGAGCGGACACTTTTAAAAAAAGTAGTCGATATATTTTTAAACTCATTATCCTTGCTGGATATCGAATTTGAGATGAACTACAAAAGCTTTGCGAACTTCATTAAGTACCTCTATTTAGATTTGTCAGCCACCCAAAACTATAATCACGAAATCTCAAAAAACAAACCAAATATGGATCTGATAGAGCGATATGCAAAACGCTACTTTGATCCAGATTTGTTCCAAAAATAGAACTCTCATTTGATGAAATTTCTACCCTTAAAGGGTTGCATCAAACCATTTTAGAGCTATGTGATGCAAATATTTTTACACACATAGATATTTCAGATGCGCTATACAATGGACAAGTCATCTATATACAAGCAGACCAGATGGATGAAGCGAGTCTAAAAATGCTTAAAATATTGCAAGTCGATATCATCCAAAAAGCCAAGAAAAAAAGAGCAAATTGCATAGTGATAGCTGATGAAGTAAGTTTTTACGCTACAAAAACACTCTCAGATAGCCTCTCAACGATAGCAGGGTTTGGTGTACATTTTATCTTGGCACTGCAAGATTTGGCACAACTAAATGATGAAACAATCAAAAATCCAATCCTTTCAAATTGCCAAACAAAACTTTTTTACAAAAGTAGTGATATCGAAACACTTGAGTATATCGAAAAAATTTCAGGTTTTGAGCTTGTAACACAAACCACAAAACATCAATCAGATGTTACTATCCGCCAAATTCAAGAACCGCTACTGAATATTACACGACTTCGAGCACTCAAGCGAGACAGAGTTGCTGTGTTAATTGCCGAATCAATCAATACACCTGTGATAGTGCAAACTTGGCATATTGAAGTAGAGCAAAAATTTGACTGGTCAAAACACGACAAATTGGTAATTGAGCCAGAAGTTTCACAACTTTCAAAAGATTTTAGAGTCGAGATAAAACAAGAGAGCTTTGATGAAGTGGTGCAAGAGCCAAAAAAGGAGCTTCAATTATGATTACAGATAGAGATATCGAGATTTTCAAGTTTATCAACAAATACGGTAAAAGTTATATCGAAGTACTTGCAAAAACTTTTTTTACAAACGAGCAAGTTGCACGAAATCGGATGAATATTTTAGCAAAGCAAAATCTTATCACCTATTGGAATACAACTCTCATGAAACCCCGCCGTGCAATAGTGCTTACCTCCGACACAAAATCGATGCTTGAAAACGATTTCGATATAACACCACGAAACGCTAAACTCAATCGTACAACTATCCAGCATAATATCATCGAGCAAATCGTTGATTTTCATTTATCTAAAATCGGTACTGTTGAGAGAACAACGGTTTATATCCATAAAGGGAAATTGCACCATATTCCAGACTTCATTTTTACAAATGAATCTGGCAATAAAATTAATATCGAGGTGGAGCTAACGAAAAAATCAGCTCCGAGATATGCTAAGCTCATGCAGCTCGTTGCAAAGGATAACCCCGATGCAATCATCTATGTTTTAACTTCCAAAGAGAAGATAAAACCCTTTGCAACCATTATGCCAAAATGGCATAAACTCTTTTTTATCAGCGTTGATGATCTGATAAAAAATATTGATCAAACAGGACAGATCAAGCCAACTCCGCAGGAGCAGAGTTTGTTTGAAACTCCTATTTGATACTCCATTTAAAAGTTTATTTAACTCGTAAACAAACTTTTAAATGATATTGCGGTGCTAAAACCTCCTAAGGTCGGTGTTATCACCTTGTGGGCGCGTCAGGAGTTACCTCCCGACCCCGATGTCCCATCGAGTGTTTGTTGAAAACAAAAAATTAACGCAGTGGCGAGCGTTAACATTTTCTTTTAATCAAAACTCGACCACCATCAAGTTTATCCACAACTTGCCTCCGGGCAACTGGCTGTCTAAACTGAACGGTTTGAGCCATCGGGGTCTGGAGAATCCAGACGCGCCCACATTCCGTTACGACATTTTTAAAAAATCACCTCCCAGGTAATTTCTTTAAAAATATCTTCTCTTCGTGATCTCTCGCAAGGTAAAGAAAAGCTGGATTGCTTTTCTATTTATCTACAAGGTGGATTTCACTTGCGTTCAATCTTTTTTTGATTTTTGTTGCTTCTTTTAAACTTCAAGCCCTTTTGAAACAAGAGAATTTTAATGCACTGCAAAGCTGACATAAAAAATAAACCTTCTTTTATTTTTCTGCAAGCATAGTGCAATTCTTTGTCTTTGTTCAAAAGGGCATTTAAGCCCAAAAGAACAAGGGAGTCTTGAAGTTTTTTCAACTTCGCTGCTTTCGACTTATAGTCGCCAAATATTTTACGAAAACATTTGATAAAAGGATCACATCATGAGAGTTTATATCACAGACTTAGAGGCTTACAATAACGGTCATTTGGTTGGAAGTTGGTATGAATTGCCAATGAGCAAAGAGGAGCTTACACAAGCCATACAAAACGAGTTGCAAAAAGGGCAACAAGTTTGCAAACATGCCCATATACACGAAGAGTATTTTATCTCAGATTTTGAGTGTGATTATATGAAAATCGACGAATACGACAGCCTTGATGAACTCAATGAAATTGCACAAAAAATTGAAGAGTTGGACGAAAGTGAGAAAATGGCAGTGAAAATGATGCTTGAAAACTATATAGTAAACTCTATAGATGAAGCTATAGAAAATCTTGAAAATATAATTTGTACTGGTGAAAATAGTATGGAAGATATCGCTTACAATTATATTGAAGAGAGCGGACTACTACAAAGAATGCCAGAGAATTTGCAGGGATATTTTGATTATGAGGCGCTTGGGCGTGATATGGAGATCAATGGGAGCTATTTTAGGGATGATGAGGGGATTTTTTGGGAGTATATAGGATGATCCAATATACTCCTATTTGAAAAAATACATAAGTTCAGAAACATATGGCACTCCAATAAGGAGTGAATATGCAGACAGATTACCTGTTTCATGGACTAAAAGGTTTTAAAAATTTCCAAAGAGTATGTTATCTTTGGGATATGGAAACAGATACCGCACAAAAAAGATTAAAGATTTTAAAGTTTTTTGAGAAGTATGGTTTAGCAGCAACCCTTGAAGCTTTCGATATCAGTAGAAGAACGCTCTACAGATGGAAAGCTCTTTATGAAAAAAGTAACAGAGATATCCTTGCTTTAAACCCTCACTCAAAAGCACCTAAGAGAAAACGTAAACCCCAAACACCTCCAGAGATCGTAAATAAGATTAAACAGCTTAGAGAGAAATATCCAAATATCGGTAAAGCAAAACTCTACCATCTGTTAAAACCCTGGTGCCAAGAG
>JALWLL010000109.1 GCA_026996295.1 Sulfurimonas sp. | reverse complement strand
TCTCTGCAAAAGATATACTAAACTTTTGTATAGAGCCATTTCCTTTGGGCATAGATACGCCAGTAGATAATCCCTTTGATCAATGTTTCAATATTCATAATGACAAAGATAGCAATAACTCCAAAACCCATTGTATATGCTACATAGGATGGTATCACTCTAAAGAACCATAATGAAAAAAGGTTGATCTTGAGTGTTGTTTTTGTCGCCCCGGCCCCTCGAAGTGCTGCCCCGTACACAAAGTTTATCGCAAGTGGAATCTGTGCGAGACCCACGAGTATAAGATAGTGTGATGCTATGGTAACTGTAGCCTCATCTTTAGTAAAGAACCCCACCAAAAACTCTGGAAACAGTATGAGAAACAACCCCACACTTCCCATAAATACATACGCGATCCGTCCACTTATAATACCCATGGCATATGCTTTTTCATACTTTTGTGCACCTAGATTTTGCCCTACAAGTGCCATAGCTGCAATGGCAAAACCAAAACCGGGCATAAAAGCTATCCCTTCAATACGCAAGCCCACCTGATATCCGGCAAGCTCTGCTGTACCATAGGCTGTGATGATGGCAACAAAAACCAAAAATGAGAGACTTGATATGCCACGATCAAGTGCTGCACTCCATCCGACACTCCACACACGTTTGAGATCACGGCTTCTAAAAATGGGGATAATTCCAAGCTTTGCTCTTGGAAGTTTTAAAAGAAAAAAGTATGCTAGCACATTAAAACTGTATGCAATGATAGTCGCAATAGCAGCACCCTCAATCCCCATCGCTTCAAAACCAAAGTGACCAAAAATAAAAGTATAGTTTAACAATGCATTCAATGCAGAGGAGAAAAGCTTGATATAAAGAGAGCTTTTAGTATCTCCCGCTGCAGAAAGTGCATTATAGAGCAGTGTATCTATAAAAATAACAACAATCCCCAAAGAGATGATCTTGAAATAAAGTGACCCCTGATGCACCACGTCTGCTTGAGCGCCCATGAGTGCATATATGGACTCACTTCCCAAATAACCTCCAATACTTACAAAAACAGAAAGAACCATAGCAAAAAGGGTCAGTGAAAACAGAAGTGCCGAAGCCCGCTTTTTTCGCCCCTGTCCGATAAAGCGTGAAATAAGCGCATTGCCACCCACAACATAAAGCGTCATAAGCACATTGATGATCATCATAAACTGCATACTCATACCAACAGCAGCCAGCGCACTCACACTCACCATCCCCACCATAAGCATATCTATAAGAATTTGAAGTATATCTACTAAGTGTTTTAGAGCTGCAGGAAGTGCCAGAGAAAAAACTTTTTTAGTGTCTTTGGAGATCAGTTTTGCAATAATTGTGCCACCTCATTCATCGTCTCAAAAAGTTCCTCTTTCGTATCAAACTCCAAAACTACCCGATCTTTTACATCTTCATTCAAAGGTGTAAAATCAAAAACCAGAACAAAGGAGCGAAGTGTAACTTTGTCCTGATTGATCTCGATCCACTCTAAACTCATCTCCGCAACTTCGCCATACATCTCCACAACAGCCGCAGGGTAAAGTCGTGTCAGTTTACTTAGATCAAGATCACCTTTCTTTGAACTATAGAGCATCATCTTCCTTGTTAAGTGTCTTTCTCATCTCGCCGTTTTGCATTTTCAGGTACGCCAAAAATCCAAGCAGGGTTCCCACTATGATAAATACAGCGCCTATAAAGTCCTCTTTTTCATATGCCATAACAATCCAGCATATATCTGCAAAAAGGTACACAATAACCGCATGAAAAATCTGCCCCTTGTAAGTTAGGTATGCACCTATGTTAAGAAGTATGCCACCCAGTACTGCAAATGATATCATGCCACCTCTTTAATATTTTGCGTTTTTAATATCCATGTAAAATAGAGTGCGCCCACAATAAAACCCAAGCCAATAAGAAAAGTTATAAATTCCAGTGAGAAACTTTTAGAAGCAAGAGCACCTATCATCAAAGATGTCAGTGTGGCCGAACTTAAAAACAGCATATCGTTGTATGCCACAATTCTACCATAATATCTCTCATCGATGTTCTTTTGCAGCAGCGTGTAGGTATAAGACCATAACGTTGTCGTAAAAAGACCAACAATCACACTCGCAACCATGGAAAGGTAAAAATTTTCCATCCACCAAGCCCACAACCAAATCGCTACAGCCTGAAAGATCAAGAGTTGCACCAAGCGTTTGTTATTGATCCATGAACCCAAGATCATCGGACCAAAAACAAGACCCACTGCCCGTGAGGCATGTAATAATCCCAGCGCCAAAGAGGTGGCAATAATACCGGCATAATACTCTTGCACCATTAAAGCAACCAAAGCATCAAAAGCTGTAAGACCCACAAAAGAGTGCATCAACATCAAATGCAGCGCGTGGGGATATTTTTTTATATACCTAAATATATCCCCCATCATATACAAAAAACTCTCTTTCTCTTTCACACTTCCCACCTGCAAATGCAAGCCATAGAGCAAAGAAAAACTGATAACAAACATCAAAGCATCTAAAACAAATGCAACCTTCACACCAAGCAGATATACGACAAAACCGCTTACTGCCATACCAAGAGTATAAGAAAAAGACCAGATGATAGAGTGAATTTCATTGGCTTTTTGAAGATCTTTACCCGTAAGAATTTTGGGAAGTAAAGACATCTCAGCGGTAAAATAAAACGATGCCGCGGCCATTCTTACAAATATCAGTCCATATAAAAGCCACAAATGGGATATATCACTCACAAGCACTAAAAGTATCGTGGAGATAATCTCAACAAACAAAAGAGACAACATCAATTTTTTTGGTGCTACACTGTCAAGAACAGAACCTGAAAACGGAGCCTGCACAATACCTGCTATAAAGTGTAAAGCTGCTACAAACGCTATGATCTCAGCTGAGACATCCATACCGATAAGTAGGGTATAGATAGCAACATTACTGAACCATGCTCCAAAATAGGAGATAAGTTGAATAATACTCAATCGTCTAAAGACTTGATCGGCACGAAGTAAATTAATATATTGATTCATAAATGCAAGAGTATCAAATAAAAATAATTTTTTTATTAAAGTTATTTTTTTCGCTGCCGATATTGTTCGTGATATAATATTTTCTTTTAAGTAAGAGGAGTCAGTCATGGATGGCATAGCAAATGTTGCAAGACAGCAACAGTCACAAGTGAGTACACAGGAACCTCAAGGAAGAGCGACCCAAAGTACACAACAGTCACAGCAGCAGGCACCGAAGCAGGATCTCGTGAAGCAGATGCAAAATGAGGCTACAAGTACAGATACAGGTGTGGATACAAAAGAGCAGGTTCAAGATCTCATCAAGCAGTTAAACGATGCTCTCTCACCTATCACCACATCAATTAAGTTTGGGTTTGATAACAAAGATGAAGTGTTTTATGTCTCTGTGATTGAAGCGAAATCAAACAGAATGATTCGCAGATTTCCGGCAGAACAGGCGATGGATTTTTTACCTAAAATGCAAGAGGTCACAGGGATACTATTCGATTCAAAAGGGTAAATCTGCACCCTTTTGTAATACAAAACTTACATATTTTTCCATATCTTTATTCACTAACCATTTTTTAATAACATTTATTGTAAAATCGCGGTAATTATTTTGCTGATTAAAGGTTTTTTATATGAAAAAAGAGGTTAAAAAAGTAGTTTTAGCATACTCCGGTGGGCTGGATACGAGTGTTATTTTAAAATGGCTTCAAGATGAATACAAATGTGAAGTTGTAACATTTACAGCTGATCTTGGTCAAGGTGAAGAGCTTGAACCTGCACGTAAAAAAGCACTCGAGCTGGGGATCAAGCCTGAAAATATTTTTATTGATGATCTAAGAGAAGAGTTTGTAAAAGACTTTGTTTTCCCAATGTTCAGAGCCAATGCTATCTATGAGGGGGAGTACCTCCTTGGAACTTCTATAGCCCGTCCGCTTATTGCAAAACGCCAAGCTGAGATCGCTAAGATCACAGGCGCAGACGGTGTGAGTCACGGAGCTACCGGAAAAGGAAATGATCAAGTTCGTTTTGAAATGGGTTATCTTTCTCAAGATGCAACACTTACCATCATCGCTCCATGGAGAGAATGGGACCTCAACTCTCGTGAAAAACTTTTAGCATATGCAGCCGATCATGGTATTCAAATAGAGAAAAAAGGTAAAAAATCACCTTATTCAATGGATGCAAACCTGCTTCACATCTCTTATGAGGGTGGTATTTTAGAAGATCCTGCCGCAGAACCGGAAGAGTCTATGTGGCTATGGTCCAATTCACCTGAAAATGCACCCGATCAAGCGGAGTATATAGAGATCGGTTATGAAAATGGCGATCCGATCACACTCAACGGTGAAGCTCTCAGCCCGGCTACAATGTTAAAAACTTTAAATGAGATCGGTGGAAAGCACGGTATAGGGCGTGTGGACATTGTTGAAAACCGCTTTGTAGGTATGAAGGCACGCGGATGCTATGAAACCCCAGGCGGAACTATTATGCTTAAAGCACATAGAGCTATTGAATCTATTACGCTTGACCGTGAAGCTGCACACTTAAAAGATGAGATGATGCCACGTTATGCAAAACTGATCTACAACGGATTTTGGTTTGCACCCGAGCGTGAAATGTTACAAGCTGCCATAGACAACACACAAAAGTTTGTAAACGGAAAGGTTCGTCTGAAACTTTACAAAGGAAATGTTATAGTTGTAGGCAGAAAATCTGACGTATCACTTTTCAATCCTGAATATTCTACATTTGAAGAGGATGAAGTATATAACCAAAAAGATGCAGAAGGCTTCATAAAATTAAATGCTTTACGATTTATCATCGAGGGCAAAGCAAGAGTTAAATAACTACATATAAAAGGAAAATGTTATGATTAAAATAGACATGAATTCACCGGAATTTCAAGCAGAGATGGACAAAACAGTCAAATTTACAGATAAAGTATGTAGTCAGTTTGGTTGGGTATATAATCCTCAAGAAGAGGTAAACGAGGGAGTTCAGATGGGACTTGCTCGCAATAAAATGATGTATAAAAAACGTTTTTGTCCTTGTTTTATGGTTGAGGAAGTTGATGGAAAAGCAAGAAGTGTCGATGATAGAATCTGCCCTTGTAAGCCTGCAATAGAGCATGAACTTCCAGAAGAGGGAAAATGTCACTGTGGAATTTTCTGTACCCCTGAGTATGCTGCTAAGCAACGTATTGAACTTGGTATGGAAGAAGCTGTACACACACACTCACGCGGACTCACCCAAGAGGAGTGTGATACACTTGTAAACCAGGCTGAACTTGACGGTGATGAGCTCTCTGCACTTATGGAAGCAAGAGAGTTAGGCATGATAAAGTTTAAACTTGTCGATGTCCGTGAGCATATGGAGTGGCAAATGGGTCACATCAAAGGTGCTGACGCACTTGTGCCGACAAGCAGCTTTTTTCAAGTACTTGATGAAGCAAAGCTAGATAAAGAAGAAAACATCATTTTATACTGCCATGTTGGAAGCAGAAGTGCTCATGTAGCTCGCATCATGGGTGATATGGGCTATACAAAGATAGGAAACTTAACGCACGGTATCGTTTCTTATGGTGGTGAGATAGAAAGATAATCTATAATTTAAAGGTTTATATATAATGAAAGTACTACTTATTAAAGATGTAAAAAGTCTGGGAAAAGCCGGTGAAGTAAAAGAAGTAAAAGATGGTTATGGCAAAAATTTCCTTATAGGAAAAGGTTTTGCCAAACATGCAACTCCTGAGATATTGGCGCAACACAAAGCTCAAGAGGAACAAAAAGCAAAAGAGGAAGCTGAGGAGATCGCAAGACTCAAAGCTGTTGCTGAGCAACTTGACAAATCAGAGATCGTTCTTACAAAAAAACTTGGACAAAACGGTCACCTTTTTGGAGCAATCACAAAAGATGAGATCGCTCACGCTTTAAAAGAACAACATAACATAGAGATAGACAAAAAACACATAACTGACAAAGTTGCCATCAAAACTGTTGGTGAACACGATCTTGACCTTAAACTCGGTCATGGAATTCACGCTACATTACATGTAGATGTTCAGGGCGAATAGTTTTTTTTGACAAAAAACTTTCTCTCTTCTTGAAATAACAATATTATAAATTTGCAAGAGATAACACCCCTTGCAAAAGGAGACAACAATCAATGTTTGATGCTACTACCATCTTAGCCTATAGAGGTGAAAACAAAGCCGTTATAGGTGGTGACGGGCAGGTTACTTTTGGCGATTCTGTTCTCAAGGGAAATGCTACAAAAATACGAACCCTTCATAACGGCAAGATCCTTGCCGGTTTTGCAGGAAGCACAGCAGATGCTTTTAACCTTTTTGATATGTTTGAGGATTTTCTTGAAGAGAAAAAAGGTGATATTCTGAAGTCGGTCATAGAGTTCTCAAAAGCATGGAGAAAAGACAAAGTACTACGCCGTCTTGAAGCTATGATGATAGTTCTTAACAACAAACATATCTTTATACTTACAGGGAACGGTGATGTCGTAGAACCTGAAGATGGGCAGATCGCTTCGATAGGAAGTGGTGGCAATTTTGCCATCTCCGCAGCACGCGCCCTTAAAAAACATGCACAGCAAATGGATGAGGAAGAACTTGTCAGAGAAAGCCTTAGTATCGCTGCTGAGCTTTGTATATACACAAACCACAATATTAAAACTTTAACACTAGAAGAAGACAAATAATGAATTTAACCCCTAAAGAGATTGTAGAATATTTAGATAAATTTGTTATCTCACAACATAATGCAAAAAAAACCATAGCACTCGCCCTTAGAACACGATACAGAAGAATGCAACTTAGCAGAGAGCTTCAAGATGAAATAATGCCAAAGAACATCCTGATGATAGGTTCCACCGGTGTCGGAAAAACTGAAATCTCCCGTCGCCTTGCAAAGATGATGAAAGTCCCTTTTATCAAAGTAGAAGCATCAAAATACACAGAGGTCGGTTTTGTAGGGCGTGATGTAGAGTCAATGATACGCGATTTGGTGCTCTCTTCCATAAGTATAGTAAAAGCGGAAAAAGAGGAAGAGAATAAAGAAAAAATCGAAAACTATATCATAAACAAAATTGTTGAAAAACTGCTTCCTCCACTTCCTGAACAGGCAACCCAAGAGAAAAAAGAGGACTACCAAAAACTTTTAAAATCGATGGAAGAAAAAGTGATCAGGGGTGATGTGGATGATAAAATCATCGAGATAGAGTTTGATAAGATCAACATTGAGTTTGCAGACACAAATCTACCTCCTGAAATGGCAAAAGTTCAAGAGTCCTTTTCAAAAATATTCACCACAATGAACAAAGAAGACAATAAAAAATCTGTAACAGTCAAAGATGCAAAATCTTTACTCAGACAAGAAGCAAGTGCCAAACTTCTCGATATGACAAATATCAACACCGAAGCTCTCAAACGTGCCGAAGATGGTGGCATCATCTTTTTAGACGAGATAGACAAAATCGCGATCAGTTCAAAGTCTCAAGGAAGAAATGACCCTTCCAAAGAGGGTGTACAACGCGATCTGCTCCCTATCGTAGAGGGAAGCAGTGTAACCACCAAATACGGTGTGATCAATACAGACCATATACTCTTCATAGCCGCAGGAGCTTTTCACCTTACAAAACCAAGTGATCTTATACCTGAACTTCAAGGAAGGTTTCCACTCAGAGTTGAGTTGGAATCTTTGACAGAAGAGACTCTTTATAAGATTTTGACGCAAACGAAGAACTCCCTTTTGAACCAATACACGGCACTTTTAAGTGTTGAGGGGGTAGAGCTGATATTTTGCGATGAAGCGATCAAAGCTATAGCAAAACTTTCTCACCGCGCAAATGAGATCACGGAAGATATCGGTGCAAGAAGACTGCACACTGTTTTGGAAAAAGTTCTAGAAGATATAAGTTTTAATGCTAACGAATACAAAGATCGTACCTTTGAAGTTACAGCCGAACTTGTCCATGAAAAACTCGATATAGTCGTTGAAGATGATGATCTCTCCCGCTATATTTTATAAATAACACAAGGTAAAATATATGACAAAAGCTGGTTTTGTATCTCTCATCGGTCGTCCAAATGCTGGAAAAAGCACACTTATGAACTCTCTACTTGGTGAGAAGATAGCCATGGTCTCTCAAAAAGCCAATGCAACACGAAAACGCTCAAATGCTATCGTAATGCACGGTGATGCACAGATAATTTTTGTAGATACTCCGGGTCTGCATGAAAAAGAGAAAATTTTAAATCAATTCATGCTTGATGAAGCACTCAAAGCTATGGGAGATTGTGATCTTATAGTTTATTTGGCTCCTGTAACCGATGATGTCAAAATCTATGAAAAATTTCTTCAACTCAATAACAACAAAGTAAAGCATATCATAGCTCTGAGTAAAATTGATCAGGTTTCCCAGGAAAAGCTTTTTAAAAAAATAGCCCAGTACAACCAATATGCAGAACACTTTGAAGCACTTATACCAATTGCAATACCAAAAAAGGTCGGTCACAAAGATCTTTTAGACACCATTGCCAAATTACTTCCCCAATCACCTTTTTTATATGACCCAGATGATCTCACAAGTGAGCTTGTAAGGGATATTTATGCAGGATTTATTCGAGAAGGTATCTTTGAAAATATCAGTGATGAAATTCCATATGAATCTGATGTGCTTATAGACAAGATAGAAGAAGAGAACAATATAGACAAAATATATGCAACCATCATCATTGAAAAAGAATCTCAAAAAGGGATCATCATCGGAAAAAACGGTGAAGCGATCAAGAGGATCGGTAAATATGCACGAGAGAAAATCGAACTGCTCAGTGGAAAAAAAGCTTACTTAAACTTGCAGGTAAGCGTTAAGAAGGGATGGTCCAAAGACAAATCGTTTCTAAAAGAGATAGGATACCAATAGTGTTCAAAAAAGCTTTTTTTATACTGAATATTTTTCTCTTATTATCACTGTCACTTGAAGCAAATACTCTACTGAATGAATACAGGCATAACGGTATCAAAGAGATACAAAAGAAATTGGATCTTGAACTTGCAAGTGTAGAGTATTGGCAAGAGTACCTAAAGGACAAAGACACCACATTTGGATTTGTTGAACAAAATTTATCTATTTTAACATGTAACAAAGAAAGCTCTTCTTTAAAACTTTTTAAAAAATCTAAAGATAATAATTATACATTTCAACAAAGCTATGATGCATACACAGGAAAATTCAAAGGCGACAAGCTTAAAGAGGGAGATCTTAAAACCCCGCACGGTATTTACAGACTGACAAAAAAACTCTCAAAAGTGGACCCATTTTACGGCCCCTTGGCTTTTGTAACATCCTATCCAAATACCTATGATAAATACAAAAACAAAAATGGCCACGGCATATGGATTCACGGACTTCCGATAAACCAAGAAAGGGATGAATTTACCAAAGGGTGTATTGCTATCAACAATACAAATATAGTCTGCCTTGATAAAGAGATCAACTATAAAAAAACACTACTTTTAATCAACCCCTCAGAAGTTGCCAAAAAAATAGATAAAAAAGTTTTAGCATCCCTGCTCGCCCAGTTATACAAATGGAGATTTTCCTGGATCTACAACGATATTCAAGGCTATCTTGCATTTTACAGTGATGATTTTAAACGATATGATGGCATGAACTTTGAAAGATTCAAAAAGTATAAACATAGAATTTTTCAAAAAAACGAGTCTAAAAGTATTATTTTTAACGATATTGTTATCATCCCCTACCCTGATACCGACAATATCTTCCAAATAACCTTTAAAGAGTTCTATAGTTCCAAAAGCTATACATTTACAGGGGAAAAAGTACTGATGGTGAGAGTTGATGATACAAATAATATGAAGATATTCACAGAAAAATAATATGTATAAAACTGCCGCATTATACAAGTTTTTTATTTTTTTCATAGCTGTGAATCTTTTTGCTTCTGAAGATATTCAACTTATAAAGAAAGAAAACCCTGACGCCAATACAACACTGCTGGTGATAGGGGGGATACACGGGGATGAACCCGGTGGTTATTTTGCCGCTTCCATACTTGCTACACACTACACTATAACTTCACAAAACCTTTGGATCGTTCCAAACCTCAATAAAGCCAGTATTCAGGCAAACAAAAGAGGTATTCATGGGGATATGAATAGAAAATTCTCTACCATCAAGAGCAATGATAAAGATAAAGAGATCGTACAAAAAATAAAACAGATCATTCTTTCAAAAAAAGTCTCCCTGGTTCTCAACCTGCATGATGGAAATGGATTTTACAGAAAAAAGAACCGTGGTAATATCTTTAACCCCAACTCATGGGGACAAACTTGCGTCATTGACCAGTCTAAACTCAACGAAGAACAGGCTTTTGGAAATTTAAATGACATAGCTTTGCAAGTTAAAAAAAATATCAATAAAAAACTTCTCAAAGAACACCATGTTTTTGATGTAAAAAATACAAAAACAAAGTTTCATGATGAAGCAATGAGACATTCACTGACATACTTTGCCGTTACAAACAACAAGCCTGCTTTTGCAATTGAAAGTAGTAAACATCTACCCTCATTATCCAAAAAAGTATTCTATCAGCTTCTTGCAATTGAAGAGTTTATGAAGATTATGAATATCACATTTCAAAGAAATTTTGAATTAAGTGCAAAGAAAATCAATAAAATCCTCAAAGATTATGGTACTTTAGAGATAAATAACAAAATTTTATTAAACTTTGATAATATCAAAAAAAATTTAAGCTACATTCCGATAAAATCTACTGACAATAGATTTAATTTTTCCAACCCATTGGGAAGTGTAAAGAAAATTAATGGTAATTATGTTGTTTATGTGGGGAACAAAAAAGTAACAACATTAAAACCTCAGTATTTTGAAATTGCAAAGAGGTGTCCTCAAAAATTTGATGTCAAAATTGACGGAAAACTATTTTCTGTCAAAGAAACTTCAGATTTTTTTGTAAAGGACGATTTCAATATAGTGAAAAACGGGGATTTTCGTGTAAATGTTATTGGTTATAAAACAGTAAAACAAATAAATGAAGCGGGAATAAACATAAATCGTAGTGAAATAGACAAACTTTTTTCTGTCGATAGAAGCCATAAGGTATATAGGGTTGAATTTTATAAAGATGATAAATTCTGTTCTATGTCTATGGTACATTTTAAATAGGTAGTAGTTAATGAGTAAAGAAGAAGAAGAAAAACACTCTTTTGCAAGTATACTTTCAATTGATCCTTACAACAATACATATATTCGCAGCGTATCAAGCTTCTTAAATGAGATCAATTCTCCAGAATATCAAAAAGATCAGTTTGCAATCTCATACTTAAATACGCAAGGCTTTATAAACACTCAGATCTCCATCACAAAGAATATACCGGAAGAAGATCTACATGATGCAATAAGCAGTAAAGTATATGATGATCTTGCACTTGACCAAGCTATAACATACCAGATACAGTATATAGAAACATTTAATAATTTAGATGAGGATAACAGAAACTTCCACGTTTTTGTAGTAGATCCACTTATTATTGATGAAACATACTCTAAGACAATTGAAAAAATCAAATACTTAGATGTTATTATTCCTACTCCTTTGCTTCTTAAATCTTTGTATGCCAAAGATATCATAGATACAGGTGGTGTCCATTGTTTTATATATTTTCAAGAAGATGATGCCTTTGTAACTGTATATAATGAAAAAGAATATATCTATACAAAATCCATTAAATACTCTTTTATCCAAATGCATGAACGCTTTTGCGAGCTCTATGGAGAGAGAGTAGACTATGAGGAGTTTATAGATTTTTTAAGCACTGCAAACCTCAAAGAAACTAACAGTGATTTCAAAGAGTTCTTTATTCGTCTTTTCAAAGAGATATTTGCGAATGTTAATGATATCCTTACCTATATCAAAAGAGCTTTTGAAATTGAAAAGATCAATCATGTCTACATAGGTCTGCAGATCCCCTCTATCACAAAGCTGGATGAACTTGCAGAAGTTGAGCTCAGCATAAAAAGTAGTAATTTTGAGTTTGACTACGGCTTTGAAAGCAGTGACGTGCATGTCGATCAAATACATTCACTTATGCATCTATATACAATGCTGCCACAGGGAGATAAATATAACTGTAACTTTACTACCTATTTCCGTCCACCCAAGTTTACAAAAAGGGCCAGTGGTAAACTTATTATTTTAACTGCCGCTTCATTTGCTTTAGCCTTTTTTTATCCGGTTACATACTGGTCACTTACTTTTGCACAATCTTATCAATACGATCTACTCCAACAAGAGTATGCAGAGGTGCATAATATCAAAATCACTCGAGAAGCTACAATAAAAAATAAAGAAGCAGACAAAGAAAAAATGCTTACTCTGCTTAACAAAGAGCAAGAAAACTACAATGATAAAAAGAATACTCTTATTAAGATTCATGACGTTAAAGTAAATTACCCTATGAAAGCCAAATTATTGGTTCTTTTTACAAAAGATCTTAATAAATATAATGTTAGAGTAGAATCTTTAAAATATGCACAAGATGAAAAAAATAAAACTTTCTATTTTGATCTTGTCTCTTCCAATGATAAAAAAATCACCAACCTTGTAGAATATCTGACGAGTAAACATGAAGGTACATTCCACTTTTCACTCAATAAAATCTACTTCGATGAGGATGAGAAAAAATACTTTAGTGAATTAAAGGTAAATTTATTATGAAGATGAATATTGAAGATTATTTGCATAAGATTGATCTGGCATTTAAAGAAAAAAGTCAAAAAGACACTATTCTTTCTTATATAATGATCGTTGGTGTTATTTTTGCTTTTTCCTACCTACTATTTTGGGATAGCGCTGAAAATGATTTTATGGAAAAAAAGCAACAAATAGCTCAAATACAAAAAAAACTTGATTCAGACAAAAGTTTTTTACAGTTAAATCCGGAGAATAAAATCTATAATCTGGACGCAGATATCGAAAAAGCAAAAAAAGAACTTCTTGTTCTCAAGGATAACAATGAATATATAAAAACAAAAATTGAAGCTATTTCATCTCTTATCTATGATGAAAGAGCATGGGGAGAATACCTTCACTCAATCTCAAGTAATGCCAAAAAGTACAATGTGAAGATCATAGACTTTACCAATGAATATGCACGTAAGCATCAGTCGTTTGGTCATGTACTTGATATTACGCTAAAAACGACGGGGAGTTATAAAAATACACTCAAGTTCATCAATTCTCTTGAGCAAAGCGAACTGGTTGTGGATATACATACGTTGCAAATAAAAGCACAGGAACATCTAAACTCGGATCTTAACATATCCGTTTGGGGGATAACATACTAATGAAAAAATATATACTATCAGCCCTGATCCTGGCCACTTCTCTAACTACTCTTAGCTCAAACGAGCTTTCATGGGTGGATGAGCAGGTAAATGCTATTAAGCCGTCAAGAGAGGGTGTCAGCAATTATAACATTGCCATTTTAACCGATCCCTTCATTTTCTTAGAAAAAAATCGACCAAAAAAAGAAGATGAACTTGACGGCAAAAATATTGTTCAACAAAAAAGAGCTCCTGTACGTATCAGCTCTTCATCAACACACCGCAAGGTATATCGAAAAAAAGCTTCCAGATCCAAAAAAGGGTTTACGCTTGATGCTATCATGAATAACTCGGCTCTCATTAATGGAAAATGGTATAAACTCAATGATAAGGTTAAAAACTATAAACTGCTCAGCATTACAAAGACCTCTATAGTTTTAGCTAGAAAAAGTAAAAAAATTGTGCTTTCAACGCACACTAAAAATACAAATTTAAAATTTAAAAGTAAGTAGGATCTAACAATGAAACTCATTAAAACATCAATTTATTCAACGCTATTAACGCTTCTGTTATTTAACAATAGCTTTGCCGATTGTTCTTACGAACTCTTTAGTATCAGTTCAACAAAAGATACAAAAATCGTAGACTTCATTGATCAGCTCAGTGATGAATGTGAATTTAGTGTTCTTGTATCTGATGCCCAAACAGAAAAAATTTTAAATAAAAAACTCAATAAAACCTACCTTAGAAACTTAACCATTGATGAGGTCTTGGATATTATCTTAAAAGAGAACAACCTCTCCTATACTCTAGAGAATAATATTTTAAAAATCTCCTATCTCTTAACGAAAGTATTTAATATAGACTATATTTTATCTCAAAGAAAAGGGAGTGGCACAACAGACATCACACTGAGTTCATCCAGCAATCAGCAAAACATGATGGGTGGCGTAAGTGGTACAGGTGGCGGACAATATGGAAGTTCCGGGGGAAGATCGGGTGCTATGGGTGCTCAACAGGGTATAGGTAAAAACTCCACTACGGAATCCGGTATTAAAATTGAAAGCAATGATGAAGTAAAATTCTGGGAAGAATTGGATTTGGAGCTACAAAATATTTTAAACAGAGAGTATGACGCATATAAAGCAGATCTTCCTATCATCAACAAAAATGCAGGACTTATTACTGTAACAGCTACTTCTAGACAGATACAAAGGCTTGAGTCATATCTTAAAAAACTTCAGAATAAGGTTCAATTACAAGTCTTGATTGATGTTCAGCTTTTAACAGTTACGATGTCAGAAGCGAAAAGTACAGGTGTTGACTGGAAACAGCTTTACGCTTTACAAAACGTTACATTAAAATTGAACAATGGTTCAGGAACAAAATCACTCGACGATGGAACATCCTATGATGTAAGTAACTATTTGACTATCGAAGCAGGTGGGACACTCAATGAAGTTATAAAATTTTTACAGACACAAGGGGATGTCAATGCCATTTCAAATCCTAAAGTACTTACACTTAACAATCAACCGGCACTCATTACCGTTGGTACAGAATATTTTTATAAAATACAACGCTCCACAAACCAGCAAGGGACAGGGGGTGGCGTTGCTGCTACCACGCAAAATGATCTTATCCAATCTGTATTTGCCGGTGTACTACTAGATATCACACCTGAAATTTCAAATAATGACAGAATCACTCTTAAGATCAACCCTTCAATCTCTGAAACAAGGGAAGATATGGCACAAAACACATCTACAGACAGAAAGATGCCACCTGATTTAAATCGTCGCCAGCTCTCTTCTGTGGTTACTATAAAAGACGGCAATAGAATTATTCTTGGTGGTCTTATTAACACAAGAAGTACAAACGAATCAAATAAAGTTCCTATCTTGGGTGATATTCCCGGTCTAAGCTACCTTTTTAAATATGAGGAAAAAGTAAAACAGGTAGAGGAGCTTATTATTATTATTGAGCCGCATATTATTCGTAAAGATGCAAATAATTTTTCATTGGCTGATCTTGGTTATACAGGTATTACCAATGATGCTGTAAGAATAAACAACTTATCTGATTCTAAAGAGAACAATACTTCTGTAGAGATAGTAGAGGAAAATGGAATCTAATATTTTTTCAAGCTCTAAAGATGTTTTTCTCGATGCAGTCAATGCAAAAGACTATGTTCAGTTAGACAGAGTCTCTACAATATACCAATCTTTAAAAAATTCAGTAAAGAAGCCTCTCAAAATGGTACTTCTTTACGGAAAACCGGGTACTGGTAAAAGTATGTTTCTCTCAAAACTTTACCAAGACCTATCTTCCTCGCAACAGGTACATCTTTATCAAACTCCCATCTTAGATGAAAGTGAATTTTTCAAAACATTATCAAAAGATCTTTTTAATATAAAATACATAGGAGAGCTGAACTTTACACAATTTTTAGTTATCCTCAATGAGAACAATTTGTATGACATCCCTTTAGTACTTTTAGATGAGGCTCAACTTTACTCGAGTGAGCAAATGGAGAAAATCAGACTCCTTGCAGATACGAGAAAAATAAAATTTGTTATAACACTTCACAAAACAGAGAGAGAAGACCTCATTGCAAAAGAGCACTTCCAAACAAGAATATGGGAAACCATAGAACTTGAAAATGCTTCTGCCGTAGAACTTAAAATGTACATACAAAAAAAACTTATGAAAGCAAACTGTTTTGATGGAGCTAATATCTTCAACAATAAATCTGTGCAACTTATTCACAAAATCACAAAAGGCAACTACAGAGACACAAACAAGCTCCTCTACACCGTTTTTGATATATATACATGGTATAGTGAAAATAACCCTTCTAAAATAAATACCCGCCAAATATCAAATAAAATCATTGAAATGGCTGCTATTCACACAGGACTTATTGATGCTTAATATTTATGATCTTGAAAAAAAATGGCTTACATATAAAATAAAATCTTTTTTGCCTGTTATAAGTATTTTTATTGCTTTACTTATTATAATAATTGCAATCTATTTATTTGTTGATTTGAAAAAACTCAATATATTAGATACTACTATACCAAGCACTATTACAAAAAAACAAGAAAATAACATAAGTAATGCAGTGCAAGAAAGCCTTAAAAAAGAAACCCCTGTTGTGCAAAGTAAAGATATTTCACAAGAGATAGTAACGCCTACGAGGGTTGAAGAAGCAATACAACTGCCACCTCGCAATGAGACTCCATCTCATGAAAAAAATATTTTAGAACCTTCAATGGCTTTTATGGAAACAATGCAAAGCAAGCCTCTCAGACAAACCACAAACACTCAAAAAACTGTTCCAAAAAACACTGTTCAAGTTCCAAAGAAGCAAACAGCAACCACAATAACACAGAAGCCTCAAACACAGCTCACTCATGAAACAAATAGTATCACCATAAAAAAACAAAACACCTACGAAGATATAGAATACGTTATTAAACGATTCAAAAAAAATAACAACCCTGCACTAAGCTTGTTTGTTGCAAAAAAGTATTATGAACTGGGTGAATATAAGCAAGCCTATAACTATGCTTTGATCACAAATGAAATCAACAACAATATTGAAGCGAGTTGGATCATTTTTTCAAAATCCTTAGTCAAACTCAACCAAAAGGCCAAAGCTATACAAACTTTGCAACAATATATAAATCATTCTGATTCAAATCAAGCCAAATTACTTCTTAAAGAGATTCTATCAGGAAAGTTCAAATGAAATTAATACTCGCTCTACTACTTAGCTTGTCACTCTATGCGAATGCAAAACAGGATATGTTTACACTGTATCAAAATAAAAATTTTGAAAAAGCCTGTAAACTTGGCTTTAAAAATTTTACTAAAAATAAAAAAGATGAGGAGTATATTTCCCTATATGCACTCTCTTGTCTTCATGCTGATTTTATTGACAGATTGGCTATTCCGATCTCAATACTACGTTATTCTAAAGAAGCACGCGCTAATGCTGCATACTTTTCTGTAATCTTAATGCAAAAAAAGCTTCTCTACCATGCTATGCTTGATGATTATGATATCTCTTCTTTAAACTTGCCCTCAACAAATTTTATACTTTCAAAGGTTTTTGATCTCTATGCAGAACTTGGAAAACACAAAAAAAGAGATTTCTATATATTTACAGACAAACAAGATCCCCGTTTAAAGTATAAATTATATATTATAGAAGAAAAAAGTGTTAGAAAAATAATTATTGAAGAATATTATGATAATATATCTATTAAACGACATGTTTATTGGTAGGGGTAACTGTGGATAGAATAACAAAGGATTTACTGGCCAACGGTTCTATAATGCAGAGTCAGGTAGATAGACTGCTTGCAAAAGGTATTAGTCCAGATTTAATACTGCGCGATATAACCCTCTCTGGATTTATGACGATGGATAGGCTTATCCGTTATATAGTTGATCAGATCAGACAGGGTGTATATGAACTTTCTATAATCGATAACTACGATTATATACCTGAACAGGCAGTTCTCAAAAAACTTGCCAAAGAATTGGACCTGCTTTATATTGATCTAGACTCCATCGATATGGACTATAATTTAACAGAAAAAGTACCCCTTGCTCAACTCAAAAGACATAATGCACTTCCCATTTCAGAAGATGATCTCAGTATCACTGTAGCCTTTAACGACCCCATAGATATCGTTGCGCAAGAAGCTATTCAGAGACTATTTCCAAGAAAACCAATTAAAGTTGCCATAGCTACCAAAAAACAGATTCAAACCTACCTGTTTAAGGTTGAACTTAAAGACAGTGTGAAAGGTTTGGTAAAAAAGATTAAAGACGAGCTCAACTCCATCAGCAGTATAGAGGAGCAGCAAGAAGCATCTTCGATCTTACTTTTGATTGATGTTATTTTAAAAGCTTGTATCAATGGTCGTGCGAGTGATATCCACATAGAACCAACTGAAAAGAACTGTGTTGTTCGTGCCAGAGTTGATGGCAAACTTACTGAAATATTTATCTTTGAAAAAGGGATATACCCTCCCCTTGCATCAAGACTCAAACTTCTTGCAAACTTAGATATTGCCGAGAAAAGAAAACCTCAGGATGGTCGTTTTTCAACTACAGTGGGTTCTAAAGATTTTGACTTCCGTATATCAACACTTCCGATACTTTATGGTGAGTCTATTGTTATGCGTATCTTGGACAAACAAAAAGCGCTGGTAAAACTTGAAGATGCCGGTATGGACTCCATGAGTTACAACAAACTACTCAAAGGGCTTCATGCACCTCACGGCATTATCTTGGTTACAGGACCTACAGGTAGTGGTAAAACAACTACCCTTTATGGTGCCCTTAATGAACTTAGAAATGTAGAAGATAAGGTTATCACAGTTGAAGATCCTGTCGAGTATCGAATGAATCTTATCCAACAAGTACAGATAAACCCTAAGGTTGGTCTAGGATTTGCAGAGGCTCTCCGTTCTATTTTAAGGCAAGATCCTGATAAAATCATGATCGGTGAGATTCGTGACCAAGAAACCTTGGAAATTGCGATTAAAGCTGCACTTACCGGTCACCTGGTGATCTCTACCCTGCATACCAATGACTCTATCAGTGCCATTCCAAGAATGGTCGATATGGGAATAGAAAACTACCTTATCAGTGGAGCTCTTGTTGCTATACAGGCACAAAGACTTATTAGAAAAATATGTCAATCCTGTAAAGTAGAGGAAAATGTCCCCTTGTCTACCTTGGATGACTTGAAAAAATATATTCCAGAAGATGCCAAGTTTTACACAGGTAAGGGGTGTAAAGAGTGTAATGAAACTGGTTTTATGGGTCGTGAAATGATATGTGAAGTTTTAAATATAACAGAAAAACTATCATCACTTATTGCCAAAGGTGCTTCCAAAGAGGCGTTACTTGCACAAGCACAAGAAGATGGTTTTATCGGTATTTTTGAAAACGGTATTCAAAAAGCACTCGATGGTGTTACTAGTATTCAGGAGATATTAAAGGTAGCCAAAGCATGAAGTACTACATAGCAACAGTAATAACAAAAGGGAAAAAGGAAGAGTTTCCTCTCTATGCCAACAACAAAAAAGAAGCAAACGATCATGCAAAACTCAAACATTCTGGCATAATTATCAAAGTTGTAGAAGCGCAAGAGCCCTTAGATGCCCAACTCAAAAGGTTTAAAACAAATTTTTTACAAAATATCAAAAAAAGAAAAATCAAGCCTGATGCTCTTATAGCAGCTATCAGACAACTCGCCGTTATGACTAATGCCGGTATATCGATTCATGATTCACTTAACGAAATTGCAAACTCGACACAGGATCAAAATTTAAAGTTTGTTTTCTCAAAACTTGCAGATGACATCAACTCAGGGCATTCATTCTCTTCATCCATGGAAAATTTCAGATTTGAACTTGGTAACCTAACTATTGCTATGGTGCAACTAGGGGAAAAAACCGGTAATCTGGATGAAGCTCTTTATTCACTTGCTAATATGCTTGAAGAGATACGCGCTAATATTATTAAGTTTAAAAAAGCTATGGCATACCCTAGAAATGTTATGATAGCGATGGCTATAGCATTTACGGTGCTTATCTCTTATGTTGTACCTCAATTTAAAACAATCTTTGAAGAGTTAAATGCAGAACTTCCGCTGCCTACACAAATTTTATTGACGCTTGAGCATCTATTTAACAATTATGGTCCTTATGTTTTGCTGATCTTGGTAGCCGCTTTTCTATTCTTTAAGTACCTTATCAACAACCATCGACACATACGGTATGGATGGCATCAGTTTTTACTTAAAACCTATCTTATAAACAATATCATTAAATATGCTACACTCAGTCGCTTCACCCTTGTTTTCTCAGAGCTGCTACGTGCCGGTATTCCTATAGCAGAAGCTTTAGAGACAGCAACCACTATGATAGACAACTTACCGCTCAAAGCCAAACTTATCACAGTTAGAAACGCCGTTGAAAAGGGTGATACTTTAAACAAAGGTCTTCAAGACACAGAACTTTTTGAAAATATGATCATCCAAATGGTTTCTGCAGGTGAGGATAGTGGTACACTCGATACTATGGTAGGGAAAGTTGCTGAATACTATAAAATGAAGTTTGATGCTATTATTGACGGTCTCTCTGAAGCGATTGAGCCTATTATGCTCTTAATCATTGCTTCTATGGTTATTTTACTTGCTCTTGGTATTTTCTTGCCTATGTGGGATATGGGGAATGCCGTTCAAGGTAGACAGTAAAAGATTAAAGATCTTTTACCTCTACAACTCTATTGAGAGTGCCTAAGAACTTTTGTATATTCTCTTTGGATCCACTTACTTTATACAAAGTTTTCATCTCATAGTTTTTATCTAAGATCTTGATATCGTGTTCTGCACATTCATACTCTAGCAGTCTGATATTTGTATAATCAAACTCTATATTTACAATAGACTCTTGAGTATATTTAAAAAGTTCTGCTGTTTTAATAACAAGATTTGTAGCATCTGAGTATGCTCTTACTAAACCACCTGTGCCAAGCTTTGTGCCCCCAAAGTACCTTACAGTAATTACGGCTGTATTGATAAGCTGTGCACCTTGAAGTACAAAAAGGGTAGGCTTTGCAGAAGTTCCTTTTGGTTCTCCATCATCATTTGCATGTTCAATAATCTGATTGAACTCATTGAGGTATCTGTATGCAACAACAAAATGTCTTGCCTTTGGATGTTCCTGTTTTAGTCTATGCAGCGTAGTTTCAAATTCTGAATAGGGAAGAAGGTAAGCAATAAACTTTGAATGCTTAACTTCTAGTGTATTGTTTGTGATCTCTTTGACATAGTACATCTAGGCTAAATTTGTGAAAACCTTCTGAACATCTTCATCATCTTCAAGTCTTTCAAGTATTTTATCTATCTCTGCTTGTTGCTCTGGAGTGATACTTATGGGTGTATTTGCCATTCTCTCAAGGTGTGCTTTGGTGATCTCGATTCCCATACCTTCTAAAGCCTCGTTTAGAGTACCAAAACTTGTGTAATCACCCGTTACCAAAACCACACCATCTTCAGATTCTATCTCCTCAAGGCCGGCATCGATAAGTTCTAGTTCTAGCTCCTCTAAATCCATATCATCTTTGAGATCAAATTCAAAAACAGCTTTTCTTGAGAACATAAACTCTAAAGAACCGTTTGTTAAAAGCTCTCCCCCATGCTTAGTTAATATATTTTTCACATTGGCAACTGTTCTTGTGTTGTTGTCGGTAGCACATTCGATGAAGATCAAAACGCCATGAGGTGCTTTGCCTTCAAAATTGACCTCAAGCATACTAGCGGTGTCTTTTGAAGATGCTCTTTTTATCGCCGCTTCGATGTTGTCTTTTGGCATATTTTCAGCTTTTGCATTTAAGATGGCTGTACGAAGCTTAGCATTCATGTCAGGATCCGGTCCACCCTCTTTTGCAGCCATCGTAATGATTTTACCTAATTTTGGAAACAACTTCGACATCGCTCCCCATCGTTTTAGTTTTGATGCTTTTCTGTACTCAAATGCTCTACCCATAAAATTTATTCCTTCTTCTCATAATCGGTGCAATTATAGCACTAACTCATTTGAGAGAACCTAAAAAACCCCTCTGAAGTTCTTGTAAAAACAAATTTTTTGATTCAAAAGTGTATAATAGCAAATAAGGAATTTAGATGCGACTCAGTTTTAGAATAAAACAACATTTTCTTAATGCATTTCGTGAGTTATTTGTGCACCATCATGGTTCACTTGAATTTCGCTCAAAACTTTTTGCCCTGATTCTTGCTGCGAATGAGGATGTTTCAACAGATAATTGTTCTATTGTCAAAGATATTGGAATGCAGATATATAAAAATGATGAAGATCGAGCTGATCTTCTTATGATGACTACAAAAGAGCTTGTAAAAAAAGTGAAAGACAATAATGGTCTTGATATCGACACTTTGGCAGAGCATATACAAAAAGAGCTCAAAATTGTTCCACGCTATGCCAAAAAGATCGATATCGAATCACTTCAAAAACTACTTGTTTTTACTCAAGATGAAGATACAAGATCCTATCAAAATAATATTTTAGAATTTCTACAAACCCTTAAAGAGGAAACACTCCATACAAAAAAAGCTCAAATAGCTAAAGATGAAGAAAAAGCTTCCTGTAAATATTAAAGAGAAAATTTCTCTTTGTCAAAAAAGCTCTCTTGTGATATATTTTTAAATGAGGCATTCAAGCTTTTAAAAAGAGAGGGAAACTCCTCCTCCATTTTTGCAAGCATCTCTTTTGTACTTGCTCTTGCATGTGGCATTTTCACATCAAAACGCATGGCAGGACAGGCTTCATCACCGATAGCATCCAGATCATTATCTTGGACAAATGCCCGAAGTTGTCTCTCCCTCATCTGAATTAAAGGGCGTATAACAATAAGACCATTATCAGCTTTATATTTTGGTGCTAAACTTCTGAGTTGTCCATTATAGATAAAGTTCATAAAAAAGCTCTCCGCAGCATCATCAAGGTGGTGTCCAAGTGCTACCTTGTTACACCCATACTCTTGTGCCACAGAATAAAGATACCCTCTTCTCATTCTGGAAAAAAAGCTGCAAAATGATGAGTTTTTACGTATCTTCTCTTTGGCAAGTTCGTATGTTTGTGTATCTTTGACTACATGCTGTATGCCATGTTCTTGGCAATGCTGTGTGAGTGATGTATAATCTTCCCCCATCCCATAAGAGATGGTAACAGCGATAAATTCAAATGCAAACGGAGCGCGTCGCTGCTGCTCTTTCATCGCATGTATCATAGTTAGGGAGTCTTTTCCACCGCTGAGACCAACCAGAATCTTATCACCCTCTTCTATGAGTTCAAACTCAGCATTTGTTTTTCCAAGCTTAGACATGATCTTTTTAGATAACTTAATCGACAATTTTATCCACCATTTTCATAACAAACTCGGCACTCTCAAGCGCACTTGTCTCTAAAAACTCATCAAAAGAAAAGCTTGCATCCATATCCGCCGCATCACTGATAGCACGCAATATAAAAAAGGGAACTTTCAGTGCATCGCATACCACCGCTACAGAAGCACCTTCCATCTCCAATGCATCAGCGGCAAAGGTGGAACCGATCCAGTTTTTACGCTCCTCATTAGCCACAAACTGATCACCTGTAGCGATAACACCCTCTTTAAGCGTTTTACCCATCTCAGAAGCAACCTCTTTGGCAAGTTGTATCATCGTTGTATCGGCCTGCACATAAACAGCACCTTCTGGAACATAGCCGTATGGATGTCCAAAAGCACTGATATCAAGATCATGCTGCGCAAGCTTTGTAGCAACAATAAGGTCTCCAACTTGAAGTTGATCGCTGATCGCTCCGGCCACACCACTAAAAAGTAATCTTTGTGCTCCAAAATGCTCTATCATTGTTGCAGCTGTAAGTGCTGAAAAAACTTTTCCAATTTTTGAATAAGCTATAACCAGATCTACACCATTATAATTTGCCTCATAGTATTTGTTATTTGCATATTCTGTTGTCGTATATGAGCCTAGTCTTTGTAAAATCGGGGCTATCTCTTCTGGCATTGCACCCATTATTGCTATTTTATTTTTCAATCTGTTTCCTATATTTCAAATGTTTTTGTTATCACATCATAGTGGGGTAAAGTTTGTAATATCTGTGCATCTTTGTCTATGATACAACTTCCACCCCAAAAGCCAAGACCATCTTCAAAACCGACTCTATTGACAAAAATCACTTTTGCTTCACAGTGCAGCGCTGCTGATTTTAAAAGAGCATGCCACTGATCTTCTATAAGCAATCCTTTATCTGAAAAACCACGAGCCGGCGATGCCACCAATGTTACAATCAGATCGGGACTCTCTTCAAAAAGTTGTTTATGTACGTTCGCATTCCAAAGATCTTCACACACCAAAGTCGCAATTTTCATACCCGAGACCTGAAAACTTTCAAAGCCTTCTCCTGCCGTAAAATAGCGGGCTTCTTCAAACATCCCGTAGTTTGGAAGATGTACTTTGTTATGTTTGTTTACAAGCACTCCCCCACTAAAATACAAGGCGGAGTTTCGAAAAACCTTCCCCTCCCTCACAGCAGCACCGACAACTATGTCAATATGCTTACTCAACTCACAAAGTTCATACAACTCATCTAAACTCCATGCATCTTCACAAAGCTTATCTTGCAGCAAGTATCCATTGAGTGCAAGTTCCGGGAAGATGATAAGATCACTCTCATCCATATGCTCTTTCACGATAGCTATGATATCTTCAAGGTTTGTGCGGTTAAGCTTTGGTGCTATTTGCGAGAGTGTTACTTTCATCTTAGTTACTTAACTCCTCTACAACTTTCTCAAGTGAGCTCATATCTGAAATATTAAGTGTTTTAAGATCTTTGGCTATTCTTCTGTTTAAACCTTTGAGAGTCACTCCGTTTCCAAACTCTATAGCGATATCAACATCATCTGCTATTGCTTTTATGGACTGTTTATATTTTACAGGTTTCACAAGTTGCTCTTTGAGAAGCTCGACTGCTTCCTCTTTTGTTTGATATGGCTTTGTAGTGACATTGGAGATAACAGGTGCCGAAAAATTATCGGTGATCACCTTTTGCATGATTTGAGCCAAAGGTTCTTGAGCGGGTGAGAGCAGTTCACAGTGACTTGCTACGGACATATTGAGCAGAAGTGCTCTTTTTGCTCCTGCATCTTTAAAGGTTTGCTCTAGTGATGCAAGATCTGCTTTCATCCCTGCAACAACCAGCTGTCCATCTTGGTTATAGTTTGCAGGCCATACTTTTTTACCCTCAGCCTGTGCATCAGCACAAATTTTCTCTACACCGGCATCATCCAAGCCTACAATAGCCATCATTCCCGCTTCTATTGTATCACATGCTTCTTGCATCAATGCACCACGCTTATGAACAAGCTCAACTGCATCAACATAATCAATTGCACCACTTGCACAAAGGGCTGAGAACTCACCAAGAGAATGTCCTAAAAAAAGGGCTGCATCTGTAGGAAGTGTATCTTCAAATAATCTATAGGCTACCATCTGCACCAATAAAATTGCGGGCTGGGTATAAGCTGTTTGAGATAACTTCTCATTTTCTTCAAAGATAAGCTCTTTAAAATCCACACCTATTCTTTCCCCTGCTTTTGCGAACATCTCACGGGCAACTTTTGAATTTTCATAAAAATCTTTTCCCATTCCAACGGCTTGCGAACCTTGACCTGCAAAGATCATCGCTATTTTTTTTGACATTGTATTCCTTTATAAATATTTTTTATTGTCTGCTATTTTTTTTCTTAATGTATTACGGTTTAGTCCCAGTTTATCTGCAAGTTGCAGTTGAGATTTAAACTTATTCAAGCCACTTCTGATAAGCGGCACTTCATATAAATATAAAAAGTTTCTATAATCATTATTGAAACCTATTTTATCACTCAAGTAGTTCTCAATAATATCCATGAGCTCTATATCATTTATATCCTGCAAAAGATAGTTGATCATCACCTGTCTTTTGAGTGACTGTGCATTGGCCGATAGATCCGGTTTAAAATTTTCAATATTAAATTTTGCATTGCTTCCAAAGAGTACAGAAGCTTCATTGGCGAACTCTTGCATAAGAGCTTCAACATCTTCAGGTCTTTGTGCAAGAGGTGGTATATCAAACTTTATACTAAAAACCTCATCTATGTGCTCATTATAAAACAAACTTTTGGCAGTTGCGACAACTCTGACATTTCTAGCATTAATGATATCTATGATTCTTGTAATATTGGGAGAATTTTCTAAATTGACAATGATGATCTCTCTTGAACTCTCAAGAGTTGTTAAGATTTCATCAAATTCAGATGCATCTAAGATAGGTGCATCCGGAAGTATATAACGAGCAAGGCTCTTTTTACCAACACCTACCTCCCCGGTTATGAGGGAGTTAACGCTGAGTGTTTTTAAAAGAGTTGCTGTTTTAAACGCTTCACGAGAAGCATCTGAAGCAGTTAAAAAGTTAATGGCATCCACAACCGCTGCCACCGCCAGTACCGCAACACTCATCATCTTTTTGATTTTCAGCAGGAATACCAGTCATAGCTTCCTCTGCGGAAGCATCTCTGATATTGTTAATTGTAACTGTAAACATAAGATCTTTACCGGCTAAAGGATGGTTAAAATCGATGATAACATTCTCTTCTCCGATCTCTTTTACGGTTACCTGCACAGTACCGCCATCTTCACCTTGACCATACAGAGTCATACCCTCTTCTAGGTCTATACCGGCGAACTGATCTTTTGGAACCTCTTGTTTTGCATCTGCATTATAAGCACCATACGCATCTTCAGCCTTCACAAGAACATCACCCTTTTCACCAATAGCCATGTTTGATATGCCGTTTTCCAAACCTGGAATGATTTGACCTTTCCCAAACATAAACACGAGAGGAGCTCCACCTACATTGCTATCTACTACTTTGTCACCATCGCGAACTTCATACTCGATCGATACTATTTGGTTTGTTTCTATTGCCATTTACTAAGCCTTTATTTAATTTTTTTGGATTTTATCATAACAATCTATGATATGGCTGAAAAATTTCTTGCTACTTGTTCATTAAGTCAAGATATTTTTGCGCCTCTTTTGCATATTTTGTGTCGGGATATTTAGCGAGTATTCCCTTATAAAATGCCTGTGCATTTGCTTTATCACCCGTTTTTTGCATCGCTCTTGCCGTATGCAACATCAATACCGGCATATAAGATGCTTTAGAGTAAAGAGATGCACTTTTTTTGAAGTATGCTATCGCATCAGCATAATTTTTTCTGTAGTAGTTCATCTCTCCTATCATATAGTGAGCGCGTGCAGGTTTGTATTTTTTCTCGATGAGATAATTATAATACTCTATCGCTTTGGTATAAAGCTTTTTATCATAGTAGCGTCTTGCCTTTGTTGCTATATCACCAAGAGGCATATTTTTAAAAGATTTGTTTGCAGCAGATGTGCTTCCAGAAGATGCAAATTTTTTCAACTCTTTTGCAACTAAATCTTTAAAATCATTCACATCCTTAACCAAAGCATTATACTCATCTTTTGTCACATATGTTGCATTGATATTATCAACAACACTTGACATTTCAGTGATAATCAACTTGATCTTTTCAATACTTGCTGCATTTTTTTGAGAAAGTTCACTGTTTTGTTGTGTTATTTCACTGAGTCGTTTTTCATACTCATCTCTTGTTTGAAGCTCTTGAGTATTTTTTTCTATGAGTTTGTTTATTTCAACTTTAGTTTCATGCGATTTTCTACCCAGACTTTCAACTATGCTCTGCAAGCCATCAATCCGCTCTCTTAAAGATTCAACTTTATTTGCCTGGTTATTACTCTTAACGGCAATTTTGTGAAGATCTTTTTTTGTTTCAAGAAGAACTTCTTCATTTGAAGTTAAACCATACGGCTGAGGATTGCTTAAGTCACCGGCACCGAACGCAGAAGGTTCGCTGCTACATAGTGTAAGAGGCAGAAGAGCTGTACATACTACAACTGAAAAACTGCGTTTCATAAAGAATTATGGAAGAAGCTTAAAATCTACGCGACGATTTTTCGCCCAACACTCTTGAGTTTTATCAGTACAAACCGGATTGCTCTCACCATAGCTCACCATGGTAATACGAGAAGCATCAACACCTTCAGCCACTAAAGCATTTTTCACACTATTTGCTCTTTTTAGCCCAAGTGCGAAGTTGTACTCATCACTCCCCCACTCATCACAATTACCTTCAAGTTTTACTTTAAAACTTTTTGCCGGACCATTTGCAACTTTAGCATCTGCTGTTACTCTATCTTGCATATCTGCACGGATAACAAATTTGTCAAAATCAAAATATACAGTTGAAAGATCTTCTTCCAAACTTGCTATGCTTACTTCATTGCTGTCAGAAGATGCCATTGCATTTTCATCGACTACAGAAGAACTGTCTTCAGCAACTGTTTCAGTTTCAACAGCCTCAACCTCTTGCGCTTGTTCTTGCTTTACAGGCTCTTGAGCCGGCTCATCAACAACCGTTGGCTCTTTTGAGCTACATCCACTAAAAACTAACAATGCTGTTACGACACTAGAAAGAATGATACTTTTCATATGTAATTACCTTAAACTTAAAATTATTCTGCATTATATCAAAAAATTACTAAATTGTGTAAACGAAGATTTATCTTCTTATATTGTTTTTTCCCATGCCAATGCTGTCATACATATGACATCCAAGTCATCATGCTTTGGCTTCCAAGAAAGCACTTGTTTTACTTTTTCATTATTTGAGATCAATACCGCGGGATCACCTGCACGTTTTGGTGCGCTATCCACCCTAAAATCAACTCCACTGACTTTTTTCATAGTAGCTATAACCTCTTTAACGCTAAATCCATGTCCATAACCTACATTAAACACATTAGATTTATTTCCTTGCTCAAGATACGCTAATGCTTTTAAGTGTGCAGATGCAAGATCATCAACATGGATATAATCTCGTATGCATGTTCCATCCGGAGTATTATAATCTTCTCCAAATATCATCATCTTCTCACGAGTACCAATGGCAGTTTGAGCTGACACTTTTATGAGGTGCGTAGCGTTTGGAAAACTTTGCCCTATGCGGTTATGTATATCGGCACCCGCAACGTTAAAATAGCGCAATATAACATGGGAAAAAGCATCATTTGCACAGCTTGCATCTTTTAAAACCATTTCACTCATAAGTTTTGTTCTTCCATACGGGTTTATAGGCTCTGTCTGTGTTTCTTCTGTTACCTGAGACTCTATGGGTTCACCATATACCGCAGCTGTAGATGAAAATATAAAATGTTTAACATTATAATCATTACAAAGCTTTATTAGGTGTGTAGTATTTACTGTATTGTTCATATAGTATTTCAAAGGATTCTCAACAGACTCAGGAACCACAATGCTCGCTGCAAAATGGATCACTGCATCAAAAGAGTTATTTTTAAAAATCTTTTCTATCACTTCAAAATTTTTCAAATCTTCTCTGTAAAAGGTGATTTCTCCATCTCTTGTTTGTTGAAAGATATCATTGAGCTTATCTATTGTTTTTTGATGTCCGGTTGAGAGGTTATCAATCACAAAGATACTGTGATCCGTCTCTTCAATAAGCTGTTTAACAACGTGTGAGCCGATATAACCTGCTGCACCTGTAACGAGTATGTTCATGTTTTCTCTTTTATGTGAAACTTTGTTTTGAAAATTTTACTACACCTTTCATTAAAATAATACAATTTGAATCAATTTATTTTATTTCGTATTTCATCATCCCATAGCTTTTCTTTATCACTTTTATAATAGTTCGTGTACTGAATCATCAGAGGATTGTACTTAAGTAAATTATAGACCAATTTCAAAAATTCTTGAATTGTCACTTTAAACGACGTTTCATTTTCATAATATTTAGCCGCATTCCACCATCGAGGATGACATGATGCTATATGTAAATCAAGCCCGTATTTTTTATAGTCCGCAATATACTTTGCAAATGTTTGAATACGCCTTGAATGCTGTGGATGACTTACAATCAGCACACTTTTATAATTATGAAAAAGCATATATTTTTTTATAAAAAGAACCTCCTCCATGGTATTAAAAACCATCTCTTTACGAACATGTACTATATCTTTTGCGCGAACTTCGTTGTTGAGTAGATATTGCTTTCTGCTTTCACTTTTATCAATAGAACTACTCACACTGTCTCTACTTGTGTACATAAACTTTCCTGATATTGAGAAACCTTGTTTATAAAGATGTAACGCTTCTCTTATTCTACACCCTGAATAATCACCACCAAGGGAGACAATGATATCTGATTTAACAGGCTCTTTAGAAACATCAATAAACTTTCCTAAGTTTAAAAAGAGATATATACCGATAATTACAATAAATATAAAAACAAAAAATACTTTATACACTCGTATTACTCGGAATATCTTGCATGACGACTGCATTTGGAGATATTATTACATTATCTCCAATCACTACACTTCCAATTATTTTTGCACCAGGGTAAATATAACAATTATTCCCAATAATCGGTTGAACCTTTGAAGATTTATTTGGAAGCAGTTCCCCATCAATTGTTACTTGGTGATATATAATACAGTTTTCACCAATCTTAACACCCTTTCCGATAACAATTTGCTTCATCCCTCTAGGGAAAGTTGGTTCATTTGCAAATTCTGCATCTACTGAAATAGAACTACCATGCTGAAATTGATAGTAATTGTACATAGCTTTATACAACGTACTGTTTTGCGATGTAAGCTTTACCTTCCATATGCCACCAAGAAGCCTTACTATTATTCTTGATATCATTATTTTGTCCTTATCTTTTCTATATCGAGAGATTGTTTACAGATTACACGTTTTCCTCTATGTGTTTTTTCAATCTTCTCAACTGTTTTAATATGGAAATCGATACCATTTTTCACAAGCTTCTGCATCCCCTCTTTAACTTTTTTCTTATTAACATTTTGTCCTTCCACCAGTACAGTAACCTGTCCTTTTTCATTTTGTATGTATTGTATGACATCTGTACTTTCCAGTAATAAATGTTGCCCACCACACATCGTAGTAATCGAGATCAACCTTTCATCTTCCGTCACTAAAAAGTCCTGTGTTCTACCCTCTATATTATCAACTCTGCTAAGTATGTCTGTGTTATCATAGTAAACGGCATCTCCAGATACACTGTCACCCGACTTATAATTTATAAATGGCATAACAAAATTATCAAAAGTTGTTGTGATTAGTTCATAATCATTTACTCTTACTAAACCATAAGAGTTTAAAAAATCATATTTTTTATTATTTATTCTATAGGCTATGGCATTACGCTCTGTATGCCCATAGTGTGTTAAAACATCTACTTCAAAGTATTCTTGCATCATCTGCAATTCATCAGGATAGACTGTCTCTGAAGCAAGTATAATCCCCTGGATATCTAATTTCTGTAAATTATTGAATTTTAATTGTTTTATAAAGCTAAGAACTGCACTTGGATATCCAAAAATATACTTGGGCTTAAACTCTTGTGCTTTTTGATACATCAATGGAAACTTACATGAGCTTAGATAATTATTTGATAGTAGAAAATAATTATCTATCGGCTCATACTCCCAAAAGATATTTTTTTCAAGATCCGCAACATCCCTTCCCTTAAGCAAAAGAGTTCTATCTCTGTACTTATATCCTATCTTTGAAAAGATATAATTATTATACGCCTTTTCTTTAGCTCTGCTCGAATTTGGTAAAAAATACTTTGTTGGTGTTGAAAGTGAGCCACCGGAGTAGTAAGAGACGGCTCTTTCAAATTTATCGGTATATATATTATCAATATTTTTTTTAATATCATTTTTTGTAAGTACCGGAAAAAGCTTGATATCATCCAAAGATTTATATGAATCTGATGATACACCATAAGCATTAAAAATATTTTTATAGTAAGGTATGTTTTTTTCAGCAAATAAAAGTGTTTCAAGTGTTTTATTGTACATAAAATCTAATTTAAACTGTTCGCTTGAGTTTTCAAACTTATGAATAACTTTTGTATGAATATCATAATGTTTTCCAAACCTTACAGATAGTGGGATGCTTCCGTAAAGAGTTCCTAAAAATGTTTTCAATGACTGGGGAAAACTATAGTAAACTGAACGGTATTGATGTAGTAATTCTTCTGTGGTCATCTCAATCCTTCATCTGTAGTTTCGTTGTATCATTTTGTGTGATTTCCAAAATAATATCGAGCATATTGTTTGCCAAATTTTTTCTATCATAATCACCTGCAAGTTTTTTGCAGCCTTCTTGAGCAGAACTGTAAACAGCCTTATTCTCTTTAAGTATCATGAGTTTTT
>JALWLL010000108.1 GCA_026996295.1 Sulfurimonas sp. | reverse complement strand
TTGTTATTAGTTATTTCTAAGTAACTTCAACTTAATTGTTGTTATTAAGTCTATTTACTTGCTTAGTTTTCAATGATCTCAAACAATCTTCAAAACCTCTGCTCGAAGTCTCTTGAAGCCTAAACTTTAGGTCTCTTTGTTTGTGGACGGGAATTATAGGGAGTAATTGCTTAGAAAGTTCTTAAAATTATGAGAAGTTTTGGATATTTTCATCACCCTAACTAAGAGTGATGAAAATATAGGATTTATGGCTTATTAACTTCTATAAATATCGGTTCTGAAAAGTTTGGAACATCATCGTATGAAAATACTGCATAATACTTATGTACATCTTTATCTCCAAAATTATCATATGTATAATTATCCATACCTCCATATAATTTTTGTCCATCATATGGAGAGCATGGAACTTTAAAAGCATTCTTTACAACGATAGCCCCTTTATAAGCCTCATCATTTGGAATATCCCACTCAAGTTTTATAATATCATTTTCTATTGAATGGCGTAAATTTTTCACACTTGGCGGTGCATGTCTTCTTTTTTTAATATAATTAATTACCAAAGAAGGTTTATTTATCTGTTTTACATCAAGCCAGTTAACACTTTGAGATTTACAAAAAGGCTTATGAGATGATGCAGAGATTACAAACACCACTTTTTTAGTGTTTTTTACACTATCGATCATTTCATTGATTGTATATCTGTCAAAGACGAATCTTTGCTTGGATGACTCTTTAATATCAGAGACACTTACATCATATCCTATGCGCTCTATCACTTCTCTGTTTTTGATTTTATCATAGGTTTTCTCACCCGAACACGGCACTACCATCTCTATATGAAAACGCAAACTGTTAAGCGCATTAATTTTGTCTGCTTCCATCTCTATGTATGCACTCGATATAACAGTATTGTCTGTTTCGGGCAAATTAGAGAGATCAAACTCAATACATCCATACTCTTTATTGCCGTTATTATCAAAGCCTACCTGTAATGTTGAATCGAGCATATTATCTTTAAGTGCACTACATTCATGTGAAGATTGAAGATCAATTCTTGCTTCGTTGATAGTATAAGAAATGTCGAGTTTTGGTCTGTAGGTCAAACCACCGCTGAACTTACCGTATCCTATATCCCACTGCATAAGTTGCGAAGCACGATCAAGAGGTAAAGAGGATGGCCCCTCCATCCTAAAGTATGCTTCTCTTCTTTTAAGTGACTTCTGTAAAACATCTAACTCCTGCTTTGCGAACTTATATGTTCTCCATATACCCTGAGAAAGTTGTGCGGATCCTGTTGGTCTATCTATATAAGAGAGCATTTTTACATTTTTAATGTCATCAAAACTATCAAGCTTACCAATTGTTCGCTCATCCATCTGACCAACGCGCCACTCACCATAACTCTCAACCTGCACAGAAACTCTGTTCATAGGGTAAAAAGATACAGAAGCAGACGTTATAATAGCATTCTCCGGTATGGTTTTTAAAGAAAATCCACAAACACCCAGGCACTCACCTTTTTTTTCAGAGATACCGACAAAAAGAGAATTAACACCAAAATGCTCACTATTTTTTTTCGTTTTCTCTCCCACATAACCCACTTTATCTGCTAAAGGGTACAGGATTTTTGAAAACATACTCTCAGCAGGATGTGTTCTTACACCCAGAAGTTGTCCAAAAGGAGATTTAATTTTTCTTCGTTTACAAACTGCCCGAATATAGTAGTAATAGTTCGTAGATGAGGGCAGGTTCTTATCTGTAAAGCTTTTGAGTTTCGTCATCCCGATTCTATTGGAACTCTGTGCATATCCCTTTTTCTTTTTTGATCTATATATCTCAAAAAATACTGTTTCATCTTCAATATAATCCCAGCAAAGCTCGATCTCTCTTGAACCTACACTTGTAGCTACAAAATTTTTTACCCTTGGAAGTGCTTCTTCTTTTTTATAGTTATTCACTTCTGAGAGTGCATATACAAGAGCGGGAATGTTCTCATCTATATTTTCACTCATATGCTCTATATAATCACTGATGTTTCTTGTACCTACCTCTACAACCAAAGAGAGTGCGCCTTGAGCATAATAAAACTCCCTGCCACTTCCAGAGATAAGATGCACAGGAGGTTTACCCATATGTACCCCATACTCACGCCCTGATTCTTTTTTGATCTCCTCAGCCATGTTCCCTGCCAATAGGTTTAAATCTATTGCATCTTCTGCATCTTCATGTATAAAGTTGTGTGCAGGGAAAAAAACATTTCCTTGTGAATGGTAATCCAAAGCGATCGTAATATTTTTATGCTCCAAAACAAAATCTCGAAGTGCTGCTGTTTCAGGCTCACTAAAAGCGCTAGGACCTGAGTAAACATTGGATGTTGTGTTTTTGTTTGGAGTAAAACCAACTGCAAAGTTCCTGTTGAGATCTACTCCAAAACTACCATCGGCATTGCGTCTTCTGTTTTTTCTCCAAAAAGAGAAATGATTTCTTGAATACTCAAACCCATCCGGATTTGCACACGGGACCATATAGAGTGTAGTCTTGTCTAAAATCTCATTGAGCTGCGGATCATAATCTATATGTTCAAGTATATATTTGGCAAAGCTCAAAGCAAGCTCGATACCTATCCATTCTCTGGCATGTATTGTACCGGTGTAAAATAATGCCGGTTTTTCTTGGTGTTTTTGAATATTTTTCGTAATAGTTACCGCAATGATATCTCTGCCTTCCCATGTCTCTCCTATAGATTCAACATGAAAAAGATCCGGATTGGTTTTTTGAGCTTTTTTAAAAAACTCGACACACTCTGCGTAAGAACTGTATTGTTGTCTCAAATGATTACCTTAAAAAATTATTTTTTGAAAAATTTAGCCCATTGGCTAATTTGTTGATTTGAAGCGAAATCATACTCATCCAATGCTTCAAAGGAAGTAATATTTTCACTCTCTATAAACTCTTTAATCTTAACAGCGATCTCTTCGTCCATACCGGGTAGAGTCATAAGCTCTGTTAGAGATATATTTTCAAGAACGTACATTTTATGATGCTCAAATTCTGAAGGTTCTTGTATATCTTCACCCCTAACCACTTCTGGAAGTTGATCTTCAGATAAAGGAGGTTTTATCGATTCAGGTATATCTTCTACGCTAGAGGTCTCGGTCAACTCCATATCAAAACCTCCTTTATCTGCCAGCCAATATGCCCCGTCACAAGATGGCTCATAGCGCGCAAAATAAAGATGTCTTAATGTTCTAAGCACAGAAGGGCTCATCTTTCCTAGCTCTTCCCACGAAAAAAGCGGTACGTGCGGCAGCCTAAATCTTCCACCACTAAGATCCCACATAATATACTGACCTATCCAATCCCGTATATACGGAAATGCTGCAAACGCTGTCGCACATTCTAAAATGTAAGGTTCTAAAGTATGCTCATCGATCGCTATATCACAAGCCCAGTATTCGGCTTTAGCAGCTTTACTTGCCTTGACTGCAAGCTCCAACGCATTCATAGGTACATTTTCATAACTCATGCTTCCACCTTGGGAAGTATTGGTGATCCACTCACCCTCACCCGAGTATCGCCAAAAAGCACAAACAGGCTTATGACCAATAAGCATAACACGGATATCTCCGCTGTCTTTAAGAGCGATAGCATCTTGAGAATATACCGGTTTGTATTTTTTCTCCTCTAAAAGTTGGGTAGCTTCCTTATATGTGTCAACTTTATGTACATAGTAACCCCCATAATTTGAAGGTCCGTAACTTCTTTTGATGATCTGAGGGTAGGAGCAATTTTTAAAATACTCATCTGCCTCCTTTTCATCATAAGATATAAATGTTTGTGGTGCCTGAAGATCATACTTTTCACAAAAAAGGGTGACATTCTCTTTTGATTTATTTGAGAACTGTGTTTCAATAGATGGAATAAAGCGTACATTTGGAAGAGCGGTAGCTATCTCTTTAAAGGTCTCATAGGCTGTTGCAGGGATATTTCCTATAAGTACATCGATATTTTTTCTTCTCACCTCATTAATAAAGCGAACCTTATCATTTTTCCAATGATAAGTAACTGTCTCAATCTTATCAGGCCACCCTTTAAAATTACTATGATCAAAAAACCTTAAAACATAATCTAAATATAAAAAGCCTATTTTTGGTAGCTTCTTCTGCTTCATCTCTGCTCCTTTGAAATTATTTTTTTGTTTTTTTATCAATGAGTTCTACAATTTTCTCTATCTTCTTCTCATTAAAATCTAGTCCCATTTTCTCCTGCTCCGGTGTTGCAAATGCCGGAATACCGTTAACTTCTAAAACAATATATTCCTCTTTTTCCCTGTCATAAATAATATCCACCCCTGCAATATCCACGCCACACACTTTTGCTGCCTTTTTTGCTACGGCAATTATATCATCGTTTGCATCACGCATAAACACACTTCCGCCTGAGGTTACATTAGTTCTCCAGTCAGTACCGCTTGCTTTTCTGCCATAACAACCGATAAACTCTCCATCAACTATATCAACTCTAAAATCTGTATTGTCATAATTGATAAACTTCTCTACATAAAAATAACGCAAATCCATTTGGTTTAAAAATGGCAGTAACATATCAAGGTTTGCCTCATTCTCAATCTTGGTAAGACCTACGCCACCCCAGCCGTCTGTTGGCTTGTAAACCATTTTATCCCATTTCTTAATGATCTTTTTAAGTTGATGCCCATCGTCTCTATGACATAGCTTATAGTCTGCTGTTTTCACTCCGGCATTTCTTAAAACAAAAGATGTCTGAAATTTGTCTTCTGTCAAAGCAAAAGAATCATAAGTATTTATCATAGGTATCACACGGTTAAGTGCCTGATACAAGTACATTTGATACTGCGTTTGTTCCCCTGCATTGTAAGAGAAAAACAGATCAAGCTTATCAAGCTTGATATCCTTATAAAGGATATGGGAATTTTTAGCGATTGCGTGTCTGAGATTTATATTGTCGATGGTTTCAATACCCCGCTCTTTTAATTTTTTAATGATCTTCTTGCCAATTTTGTCTCCGCCACCGTTACTATATAACCACATTCCTATTGTTCTATCTGACATCTATTCCCCTTTAAAATCTAAATTATTGATAAAATATCTAAAAAGTTTTTTACTTAGTTCTATTCTGGATTGAAAACTCTCTTTGGAAGCTCTCTCATTGCTGGTGTGATCACCATCGCCAAAAGGACCAAAGCCATCTAGCGTGACTACACCGTTTGAGCTTACAATATTTGCATCACTCACACCGCCTCTCTCTTCATAAGTCAACTTAGAACCTGTAATATGTGTAATATTCTCAATCAGATCAAGTGAAGCTTGTGTCGTTTGCATAACATCTCTTTGAATAGAACCTCTTAGTACACTCACACAGCCTTGTACATAGTTAGTTTGTACTATGGTATTTATTTCACGTAGCAGCCGATCCCTTTCTGCTTCTGATTTATAACGGATCTCAAACACTATATGTGCATGAGGAGAGATCGTATTTGCCCCTATACCGCCCTCTATCTTCCCAACATTCACAGTTGTTCCAAGCTCAAGATTTGTAAGTTGAACAAGCTTTTGCAACTTATAAGATGCTTCAAGATTGGCATCACTTCCATGAACATAATTATTACCGGCATGTGCAGCAACCCCTTGAATATCTATAGTGAAAGTTCCCACACCCTTTCTTCCCGTTACCACTTCAAGGTTCTCTCCCGCTGCCTCATATACAAAACAATAATCATACTTTTGTGCTAATTTTGATGTCAAAAATTTAGAATCATCACTACCTGTTTCTTCATCACTTACAAAAAGTATGTCTATATTTTTTAGCTTAATACCTTCCTCGTGTAACTCTCGAAGTGCCTGAAGTGCAACAATATTGCCACCCTTCATATCACATACACCTGGACCATAAACCCAGTGTTCATCTTCTGAATAGTTCTCAAATTTTCCGGGTGCAAAAACGGTATCTAGATGCCCAAGCAGCAATAATTTTTTTGAACTTTTGTCTTTTGCAGAGGTATAATAACGATGATCACCGATGAGTTCTCTTTTATATATGTGACAGCTAAAATCTAACTCTTTCAGCCATATGTCAAAAACTTTACCAACTTTATCAACGCCACTTTTATTTTTGGTATATGAGTTGATTTTCACAACTGTTTTTAGATCATCTAAGTACTTCATGGGTATCCCAAACGTAAAATTGAAAGCAAATTCGTTTGATTATACTACTAAAATATTTAAAGTTTATAAAAAAATTATGTTATTTATGGAAATTGTAAGCGTTAGATCTAAAGGATGTGGGATAATTAGGGGTTAAACCTAGAAGATTACTTTCTTCTAAGTTCTTTAATACGAGCTTTTTTACCTGCAAGTTCACGTAGGTAAAATAGTTTAGCACGGCGTACACGACCACGACGAATAACTTTGATCTCGTTAATTGAATCAGAGTAAATAGGGAAAATTCTTTCAATACCTACACCATTGGCACCAATCTTACGAACAGTTATAGTTTGACCAGTTCCCTGACCTCTTTTTGCGATACAAACACCTTCATATGCTTGAACACGAGTTTTGCTACCTTCTTTAATTGTTACTGCTAAACGAACAGTATCACCAGCACGAAAATCTGGAATATTTTTCTCAGACACTTGTGATTTTTCAAAATTTTCTATGTACTTATTTCTCATAAGTTATCCTTAATTTTATTTCATAAAAATGAAGGAATTCCTTCATTTCTCATCTACACTAAGACTTGGTTCTCTTTATTTGAGATCCTAAAGCGGCAGTGCAATTATGTTTCTTAAGTTGCTCCGGCCTGAAAAACTTGGTCTTACATTCAGACAAGGCTAATTTTAGTGAGCGAATTTTACTATGATTTCCCTTTAAGTATTCTGATGGAACACTTAAGTCTTCATATATCTTTGGTTTTGAAAAGCTTGGTGCTTCCAGAAGTGGCGTCTCAAAACTCTCAATCTCTAAAGATTCGGCATTTCCAAGCACTCCATCTACATTTCTACTGATCGCATCACACAAAACCAAAGAGGCAAGCTCGCCTCCGGTCAGTATGTAATCCCCAATAGAAAAAACTTCATCGGCAAACTCTTCAATAACTCGTTCGTCAATCCCCTCATACCTTCCACTCACAAAGGCAATATGGGACTTTGCAGCTAACCTTTTTGCATCATTTTGCTTAAATGGCTTTGCTACAGGAGTTAAAAAAACTATATGAACATTTTCATCATTTTTTTTCAACTCCTCTAAAGCATAAAAAAGCGGTTGAGGATTCATAACCATACCGGCACCGCCGCCAACAGCAGTATCATCAACCTTTTTATGCTTGTTTAGAGTATAATCTCTAGGATTGAGATAATCAACATTGATAATCTTTTTTTCAAGAGCTCTTTTTAAAATAGAGTCTTGAAAGTAACCCTCTATAAGATTTTGAAATAATGTAACAAAAGTAAAGGTCATCAAGAAGCTTCTAAAATATCCAAACCGCCACTTACTTCTATAGATTTGTTTTCTATATCAGTATGAAGTATAAAAGGTTCATGGTATGGAAGCAAAAAGCTTGTAGCATACCCAGCTTTAAGCAACGCATCACTCGTTTTTACATTCAAGTAATCACTGGTAGTTATCCTTTGCACCTCTTGAACCTTCCCCAAGATTTTACCATCTTCAACGACATCACAGCCTACAATATCAAACCAAAAAAATTCCCCCTCTTTCAAGTGGCAATTCTTTCTTGTCTCATCATAGGTTGTAAATAGCTTTACATTTGTATATCTTTTGGCATCTTCAACAGATGTGACTCCCAAAACTCTGGCCAAACCTCTTGCAAGGTTGACACTCTCTAAAGTGATGCTCTCTTTTGCATTGATCAAAAAAGTTGCACCATCTTTAAACTGATCCGGAAAATCACATTTGATATGCAGCTTCATATCACCTCGTACTCCAACGGTTTTACCCAGAGTTGCGATATGTAGAAGCTTTTTCTCTTCAGAGATCTTTGCTTTATACTGGTTCGACATTTATACGGTAACTCACACCATCTTTAGCTTTGCAGCCGGAGATTACGGTTTTTATAGCACCGATCATCTTACCCTCTTTGCCTATCAGTTTTCCAACGTCAACTTGATTGGCATAAAGCACTATTTCCGTTATTTCGTCACCCTCATTTACCTCAACCCTTATATCTTCAGGATATGAAACTATAAGTTTGGCAAATTCAGCGACAAAGTCAGCTATCATCTTAGCGACCAGTAATCTTTTTCACGCGATCACTCATCTGAGCACCCACGCCTAACCAGTAATCAACTCTTTCATTATCAACTTTAAGCTCTTTTGTCAGTGGGTTATAATAACCAATAAGCTCTATCCAACCACCATCTCTACGTTTACGGCTGTCTGTTACCGCGATACGATAAAATGGTCTTTTCTTTCTTCCCATACGAGTAAGTCTAATTACTGTCATTTGTTTTCCTGTATTTTATTTTACCTATTACCGGTTACATGTATGCATATTATAAAGAGTAGGAGTTGTCGGAAGTCGTATTGTAGATAGATTGACATCTATAAATAAGTAGCTTCCCTCTCACCATCTCTATAGTTGGATGTACACATTTAACCGGTAATTTGGTTAAGAATCTTCTTATCACAGAGGTATTGTTTAAGAAGATTTTAATTTCAGCGCAATTATAGCCAAAGTTTCACTAAAAAGCAATGAAAGTCGAACTATTTTTGTAAACCGCCCATGCCACCCGGACCACCTGCTTGTCCCATCATAGATTGTAGTTGCTTCATCCCGTTTTTACCTGAGAATTTTTTCGCCATTTTACCGGCATTTTTAAACTGCTTGATCATTCTGTTGATCTCAACAATTTCCAGACCACAACCTTTTGCGATTCTTTGTTTACGGGAGTTGTTTAAGAGATCAGGATTTTCTCTCTCTTTGGCTGTCATGGAACTCACCATCGCCTTGATATTTTTAAGTTCACTTGAATTTTCAAGATCAAAATCTTTCAAAGCTTTTGACATATTGCCCATGCCGGGAATCATCCCAAGAAGTGATTTCATGCTACCCATTTTCTTCATGGATTCCATCTGTTCCAAGAAGTCATTGAAGTTAAACTTTCCTTTTTGGATCTTTTTCGTGAGTTTTTTTGCTTGTTTCTCATCAATCACAGAAGCTGTTTTTTCAGCAAGCCCTTCAATGTCACCAAGACCCATAAGGCGGTTCACAACACGTTCAGGAAGGAAAACCTCAAGATCTTCCATCTTTTCACCGCTACCTATAAAGCGCAGTGGTACTTCAACCTGAGAAGCAAGACCAAGGGCAACACCACCTTTTGCGTCGCCATCGTATTTTGAAAGGATCACTCCGTCGATACCTATTTTTTCTTTAAATGTAGTTGCTGTTCTTACAGCATCCTGACCTGTTAAAGAATCAGCCACATAAAAGATCTCATCAGGGGAAGCAACTTGCTTCACAGCTTCAAGCTCATCCATAAGCTCATCATCTATTGCCAAACGTCCCGCAGTATCTATAAGAATAACATCATAAAGTTTTGACTTGGAATACTCTATCGCCGAGCGAACCACTTCAACAGGATTTTTTGTTGCTTCATCATCATAAAGTTCTACCTCTATCTGAGAAGTGATTTGGCGAAGTTGCTCAACGGCTGCTAAACGCTGAAGGTCTGCTGCGACAATAAGAACTTTTTTCTGTTTATTTTTCAGATAGAGCGCAAGTTTACCGGTCGTGGTAGTTTTACCCGAACCTTGAAGACCTGTCATTAAGATAACGGTTGGTGGGTTGGGTGCAAAAGTAAAACCTCTGTTGCCGCCGACTTCAAGGAGCTCATTGAGTGTTTTTCTGAGTGCATCTAAAAACTGTTCTTTCCCGATACCATTTTTCTTGGTTTCAAGCTGAACTTTTGTTATCAGCTCTTTGACAACTTTATGGTTTACATCAGCTTTTAAAAGAGATTTTTTGAGTTCATTGAGCGCTTTTGTCAGAGCTTTGTCATCATCATGAAAACGAATTTTCTTTATGGCATTTGTAAATGAATCCGTTAACGTATCAAACATATAGTCTCCTTAAACTTCTCTTATATTGGTATAAAAAGTGGCGAATTATATCGAGATATTACTTTACGTTTTCTTTTATATTCACTAGTACTTAAATTCACTCAGTGTCAAGTCGTAAAAGTACTCTATCATTTGATCTTTACTCTCATTGAGTTCAGTTATCACCAAACTTTTAGCCAAGATCTTACCCTCTATCTCAGCTGTTATCAGCTTATTATCTTCCTGGCAATAAAGCACAGAACCATCATCTTCATCATGCCACTGATTTAAGATTTTTGACACCTTCACAAATCTTTTTATCTCCTGAAAGATCATCCCCTCAAGAATAAACTCCAAGGTGGCATTTTTATCATTAACTACAAGCACGGGCATCTTCTCTTCAGTTGCCAGAGTTCTCTCTTGTGTCCCCTCTTTTGTAATAATATTAAATATATGTTGCGCTTTATATATCTTTTGCATAGGCTCAGTTGTTTTATCTTTTATTCAAAGTTCACAAAAGCACTCGGTTCTTTTGCGACAAACTCCATCCCTAAGAGTCTTACTTTATATGCATGAAGCATCACTCTTTTTGCACGTCTTCCGCCATACTGTTCATCACCGACAATCGGGTGATCGATATAGCGAAGGTGTGTTCTTATCTGGTGTGTTCTTCCATGATGGATGATACACTTCACTTTTGTTTTTCTTGCACTTACTATATCAGGAAACACTTCTGTTCTTGCAGGTTTTCCTTTTCCCGATACATTTGAGTATGCTTTGTTGTTTTTCTTTTGGGTTAGTATCGGCTTATCGATATCATGAGGCTCTGTTACAATCCCCTCAACCCATGCAATATACTCTTTATAAACCTTGTCTTTTTTAAACTCTTTAATTGCACGCTCACGAAACTCTTCATTTTTCACAAGCATCAAAACACCGCTTGTTTCACGATCAAGTCTGTGTAAAAGTTTTGCACCTTTTATCTGTCGCTCAATCTCATCTGAGTTCACAAATGCGGGTTTATCAACCACTACTATATCATCATTTTCAAATATAGGCTTTAATTTTTCTATTTTTTGTACTCTAAAGATCGTTTTTGTATCGATCTCTCCACGAGCAATCATAACCTTTTTGTTACCTACATATACCAAACCCCTGTCTATCATAGACTTTGCCTGAGAGTTTGAAATCCCCTCTTGTTGGGCCAATAATTTATACGCTTTTTCTTCTGCCATTTCAGCTCCTGCTTTGTAATATTTTATTCACTATCGTTTGTAAATCTATCTCTTGCTCCACCATCGAACCGGGTAACTCTTTGGAGATTTCTAGAGCTTGTGCAATCTCATTGTCTTCAATGTATTGAACATGGTGTATATATTTAAAAAGCTCTTTTTGATGAAAAAAGTGCTTTCCTGTAATGATCTTACAGTTAAAGTATGCCGGTTCAAGCGGATTGTGACCACCCACATCATCTTTAAAAGCTCCACCTAAAATCGCTATGTCGCTTATGGCATAGATGTTATTGAGTTCACCCATTGCATCTACCAAGACAAGATCCTTATCAAACTTCTGCGATTGAGAGAATCTGGAGATGCTCCAGGCATTTTTTTCTGCAAACGCCTCCATAAGAGCATACACATCTTCAAATCGCTCAGGATGTCTCGGTACTACTATCAGTGCAGCATCATTGTTTTTCCTGTAGGTTTCAAAAGCTTCAAGTATGCTTTGCTCTTCACCATCATGTGTACTCGCCGCTACTATGGTCTGCCTGAGAGGTTTGAGATACTCTTTGGTTTTTTCGATCTTCTGAGCAAGTTTTATATTTCCGATCACTTCTATATTTTTAGCTCCTAGTGCCAAAAAACGGTTTTTATCTGCCTCACTCTGCGCATAAATAACTTCCACATTCTCTAGAAGCCGCCTGTAAAACCAGGCAAACTGTAAGTACTTTTTTGCACTTTTTTCTGATATACGGGCGTTGAGTAGAACAACCTTTGTTCCCTGCGCTGCAGCTACTCTAAAAAGCATATACCAAAACTCCGCTTCCAACACCACTAAAAGCTTTTGTTTTTTCATCCAAAAAGGTAAAAACATCTCATAGGGAAGGTATCTTACTTCTGCGTTGTATTTCTTAGCCTCTTGATTTCCGGTTTGCGTGATTGTTGTGATCTTGATCTTATTTGTGTTGATCAACTCAAGAATAGGACGCAGAGCCTTTGCTTCACCCAAAGAGCACACATGAAACCAAATACCCTCATCTTTTTTAAATTTTGGATTTTTAAAAAGAAAAAAACGTGCAGGAATAGATTGTTTGTATTTTTGCTTAAATGAGAGAGTAATTAAAAGTGGCAGTGCCACCAAATAGAGCACTACACTTAAAATATAATAAAAAAAAGTAAACGGCTTCAAGCCTATTCTTCAGTAGCTTCCACATGGAGAATACGACCACAGTGTGGACATGTTGTAATCTCCTCAGCTTTTATTACATCGGCATATATCTTATCGCTGATAACCATATGACATCCCATACAGGCTTGATCTTCTACAGGAACTACTGTAGAGTTTTTAGCCCAACGACGAATTTTTTGATAAAAAGACAAACCTTTTTGGTTCATCGTGCCGACAAGCTTCTCTTTTTTAGCAAACACTTCTTGTCTTGCTTTGTTAATCACTGCCAGTTTTTCATCAACTTCTGCTTTTACAGCCTCAAGGTTTGTTTCAAGTTCTACCAAAGATGCTTTAGAAGCTTCAACCTGCTCTTTTTTAGCTTCAATGATCTTTTCAAGTCTCTCGATCTCTTCATTTGCAAAAGTCACCTGCTCTTTTGCAATCTCCTCTTCAAGTTGTAAAGATTTCATCTCACGTTCAGTCTTTACTTCAGCACTTTTTTTAGAGTTCTCTTCCAATTTTGCTGAAAGTTCTTGAAGGTGCAATTCATTTTTGTGCTTTTTAAGCTCTTCCTCTTTGATCTCATTTGTAAGATTTTCGATATCTGAGTCTATACTTTGCTTTTTTGCCAGTGCTGCTTCATACTTGTAGTTTGCTTCTTCTATCTGAGGTTCGAATGCATCGATCTCTTTATCTACATAAGAAAGGTCTATTAGTTGTTTTAGATGCTGGTTCATTGGGCTCCTTTTTGGCTTGCTTTTTTGTACCACTTTTGACTATAAAAATCGCTAGATATAGGTGAATGGGTTTTCCGATGATGAAATTATAACTTCTAAACCTAAATTTTTCAAATGTGTTTGTAAAATTTGTGCAAAAAAGTGCTCACTTTCGTAATGTCCAATGTCAATCAAAGAGAGTTTTATGCTTTTTGCTTCCATCGCATCATGGTACTTCACATCACCTGTCAAGAAGCAGTCCGCGTCTATAGAGCGCATTAAAGAGCATCCTGATCCTGTTGTAAGTGCAACTCTTTTTACAATATCACTACATTTAACACATCTTGCATGCAAAAGTCCAAAAGCTGAAGAAACTTTTTTTGAAAAAGTGGTAAAATCTTCATTTACATCAAAATAAGCAACAAAACCATCTTTATGAGTTATGGTGTATCCAAGAACTTCCTGTGCAACATATTCGTTGAGATGGGTCTGATCAAAATTGGTGTGCATCGCAATGTTGGAGATATTTTTTTTGATCATTTTTTGGATTAAATTTGCAGGATATTTACTAAACTCCAACTGTTTAAGACCGCCAAATATGATGGGATGATGTGTAATAAGAAGCGTATCATCATCAAGTGAATCAACAAGTTTTTCATCCACATCTATACTCAGAACAACTTGAGTAACCTCTTGGGAAAAATCGCCAATAAGCAGACCGGAATTATCCCACGACTCTTGTAGTTCAAATGGAGATAAATTATCTAAATATTCATAAATATGTGAAATTTTCATAGCTTACTTCTCTTGGAGTTTTTCTAGTTCTTCTTTTGCTTCAACAAAATCAGCATCTAACTCCAAAGCATTTTTATACATCTCTTTTGCTTCATCAAAGTGTTTCATATCCGCTAAAAGATTTCCATAGTTATAGTATGTAATCGGATTGGAATCATCTATGGCAAGAGACTCGTTTAGATGCATCCTAGCAGATGAGTACTCACCGTTTTTTCTATATATAGAAGCCATCGCCTGATGGATATAGGTGTTGCTTTTATCAAGTTCCAAAGCCTCTTTGTAGTACTCTAAAGCTTCTGTGTCTCTCTCTTGAAGTGCAAGTGTATAACCCATTTTAAAAAGTGTCTCAGAAGAGTTTGGCGCTTTAATATTTGCCTCTGAGTAAATAGCCAAAGCTTTTTGCAAATCCCCTTTTTGCATAGCTTCATCAGCTTTTTCTATAAGATCTGTTGCATCAAACGTTGAAAAAGCATCGGCTGTTCTTGAGCCGTCACCATCTTTTGGTTCTTGCAAAGTTTGTATGTGCTCATATATTTTATAGGCGAAAAACGCCGCCGCACCGAGTAGTAGTAGTTGAAATACTGTCATCTATCATCCTTGTTTAAAATATTCTCATTCATAAGTGCCATCAACTGAAGTGGATCAACCTGTACACCGTTTACTCTAGCAGCAAAATGTAAATGTGGACCTGTCACCCTTCCGCTTTTACCCGAAAGTCCGATAACCTGTCCCTTTTTTACTCTCTCACCCTCTTTTACGTGAAAGCGACTCAGGTGAAAATAGCATGTATATATTCCCTGCCCGTGATCAACGACAATAGAACCGCCCGAGTAAAATCTATTTTTTACCAGCACCACGACACCGTCATTGGCTGTTTTTACTCTCTCACCCACTTTAGCTCGATAATCTGTTCCACTGTGATACCCCTTGAGTGTACCATTATATACCCTTGCTTTTCCAAAAGAGCTTGTGATCTTGCTTTGCAAGGGAGCGATAAATTCAGAACTTATGTAGCTCTTGGGCGACACAGTGTTGTACACTTTCATGGCTTCTGTGTATTCTTTTGATGCCCGCTTTTTATCTTTTGCACTCAGGTGTACTTTTGAGTTGCTTACTTTGATGTTTTCTTTTGTATACTGAGCATCCCTCACCCGTAAAAAGTATGTTTTTTCTCTCTCTTTTTCTTTCTCTTCATAGAACAACTTTACTTTTTTATCACTTGGTTTTTCATAATAACTTATGGGTACAAGAGCGTACATTTTACTCTTGCTAAGAGGGTGTTGCGATATTGTGTAGTATTTGTCATTGTAGAGTAAACTCTTGTATTTTACATCTTTTTCTTTCTCAAAGACAAACAAAACGGTTTTTCCGTTTGCCACTTCTGAGCTTGATATCTCAACATTAAGAGCATGTAAAGAGGACAAAAGTAAAAAGATAGCTAAAAAAAACTTCACTAATAATCCTTCATAGCTCTTGCTATATCACGTTTTTGATCTTTTTCTTTTAAGTCATTTCTTTTGTCGTGCAGTTGTTTTCCCTTTGCTATGGCAACTTGCAGTTTTACAATATTGCGTGCATTAAAGTAAAGTTGTAAAGGTACGATGGTATAGCCATCACGTGTGACAGCTTTGTGCATCTTTTGCAGCTCTTTTTTATGCAGCAAAAGTTTCCTGCTGCCTCTCTCTTCATGAGAATAATAATGATGCGTTGTCTCAAGCCGCCCTATATGGGCATTGAACAAAAAGGCTTCATCAGCGACAAAACGTATGAAACTGTCTTTTAGGTTTACCCGTCCGGCTCGTATCCCCTTCACTTCACTGCCCGTAAGTACAAGACCCGCTTCAAACTTCTCTTCTATAAAATAATCATGATAAGCTTTTTTGTTCTTTGCTATCGTTTCACCCATTATACACTCTCTTTTAGTTTAAAAAAACTGCTGCCACTGCCACTGAAATGCCAACCGTGACGATAATACTCTTTTAACTCTTTATATTGCTGTAAAGCCGGTTTAAAAAGGTCATTTGCCTCATCAGCCGCCATAGTTTGTAAAATATCCAAAGAGGGTGTGTTTTTAAGCTCTTGAACTCTAAAACCGTCTATGGGGTCAAAAAAGTACTCTCTGTAAACCTGATACACCTTTGGTGTACTGATCTGTACATCCGGAGTAAACACCTCAAATGCCAAAAGATCCTCTTTAAACTCCTCGACCACCTCACCTATGCCGCTGACATTTGCACTGTTGTAGTCATAGATAAAAAAGGGGACATCCGCACCCACTTTAAGACCTATCTGAGCCAGCTCATTTTGACTCAATCCCAAATGAAGCACTTCGTTGCACATCTTCAGATAGGTTGCCGCGTCACTGCTTCCACCTCCAAGACCTGCAAAAGCGGGGATCGATTTTTTTACCTTTACGGCATATGTTTGCATCAAAGCTTCTAAAGACTCAGAAGATGTTGCTTTTAAAAGCGCTTCATAAGCCTTATATATTGTATTTTGCTGTGTGTCACAGGCAAAATCTCCGATGATCTCAAACTCTTTTGAATCTTTTGCGATAAAAGAGAGTTCATCATAAAGATTTTGCACTTTCATAAAACGTGAGATAATCTCATGGTACACACCTCTTGTGCCTGTAATTTTTAAAAAAACATTTACTTTGGCGTACGCTTTATACACTTTCATAGATCTTACTTCTTAAGTATTTTACTTAGAGTGCTCAAATCACTCAATGCAACCTCTTTGGAAGCTGCTATGTTGGAGTCTTTGACATCTTCTAAAAGTTCACTTCTGACTATTGAGATATTTGATGGTGCATCGATGCCGAGCTTGACGACACCTTTGTCAATCGATATAACCTTTATGGTGATATCATCTCCAATAACAATAGACTCTTCTAATTTTCGAGCTAATACTAACATGTATATATCCTACCCAGTTCATATGTAACTGTTTGATTTTGAATATTTATAATTGAAATATTATCACCGTTATCCAGCCAATAATACCCGTCATTTTTCTCTTTTAGATCTTCTATAGCAAGAACTCTTCCATATTTGAGATTGTCTCTGTCCCCGGTATAAAAATTCTGAGGGATATTTAAAGAGCTTTTTATATCCAAAGCCTCTTCATTATTATAGCGAAACTGCCCTTCACTGAGCCTCTCTAAAGCACTCAAGCTTCCACACTCCACACCAAGTCTCTGAGCGATCATATACCCTAAAGAGCGAATATATGTTCCTTCTGAAACAGTTGCCTCAAATGTTATAAACGGATGGCAATAACTCAGAAGCTTGATATCATAAACGCTAGAGTGTATAGTGTTGAGTGTGAACTCTTTTCCTGCTCTTGCAAGATCATATGCCCGCTGTCCGTTAATGCGTTTGGCACTGAAAATAGGAGGCTCATACTCCAGCTCCCCCTCCAGTGAGTGCAACACCTCTAAAACCCTTTGCTCGCTAAAGCCTTGCAAGATATGCACTTTTTCTATCATCTCGGTATCTAAAGAGTCACTACATGCCCCAAGCCATAAGGTCGCTCTATAGGTTTTTGGTGTTTTGTTTAAAAAACGAAACAGTTTCGTATGAGAGCCCATCCCTATAAGCAACACCCCTTTTGCAAAGGGATCAAGTGTACCCGAGAAACCTGCTTTTTTTGTTTTGTATTTTCTTTTTAACTTTGAGAGAAAGAGGTTCGAGCCAATACCCGATGGTTTATATGCTACAAAAAGTCGGTTCATAGTCTCTCTACAAAGGATGCAAGTATATCTCTTTTTGTACCTGCAAAATTTATGCTGAGTTTAAACTCTCTGCCCGATTTGCTTACTCCCGTTACACGCCCCGTTCCAAAAATTTTATGACGTACGAGATCACCTTTTTTGTAGGATGTGTTTTTCTCAAGTTTCAACGAACCTTCACACAAACCTGCTTCATTAAAAAAGCGGCTTTTTTGTAGATCACTTCTGCGACCTTTGTAAAATCTGCTTGCTGCATGTGAAAGTGTCAAAGATTCTTTGGCTCGCGTAAAAGAGACATACCCGAGTCGGCGCTCCTCTTCAAGATCGCTTCCATCACCCACAAGCGGTAAAAAGCCCTCTTCCATACCGATGATAAATATATGATCAAACTCCAAACCTTTAGAAGCGTGAATACTCATCATGTAGATGCACTCACCTTCAATCTGATCCTGTTCACTTTGCAGTGTCAACTCGTTTAAAAATTCATCTATGGAAGCTTCAGGCTTATTTTTAACAAAATCACGAAAGAGTCCGTAAAATTCGTCCATATTGAGCACTCTTTCAGCCTCATCCTGCATCCCTTTATAGATATCTTTTAGATGAAAAGTATCTTCCAAAACATCTATAAACCTGTATGTTGACTCCTGTGCAACTCTGGCAACCTCTTGGATATTTTTGATAAAATTTTTAAGGGTTTTTGCATTTTTCTTTCTCACAAGTGCTTCAAGCTCTGCATGGGGCACATTTGTAATATACTCAAATATAGAGCTACTCTTTGCATGTGCCGCAAGCTCGATTTTCTCTATGCTGGCTTTGCCCAAACCACGTTTTGGCTTGTTGACAATACGTTTAAATGAGAAGTCATCATGAAAATTGGTGATCACCCGAATATAACTTATAAGATCTTTGATCTCGGCTCTGTCGTAAAAGCGAAGCCCCCCTACGAGTTTGTAAGCGATTCCTGCACGGTTGAGCCCCTCTTCTATGGAACGGCTTAAAACATTCACACGATAGAGCACTGCTATGTTGTTTGCAGGCACTCCGGAGTCCAGAAGCTTTGTAACTTTTTGAGCGATCTTTCTTGCTTCTTCGTTCTCATCATTAGAATTTAAAATAGTAACATCATCACCGCTTCCACGTGTGGCGATAAGCTTTTTTCCAAGACGTGAACGGTTATGTTCTATAAGCGCATTTGCTACTTTTAAAATAGGTTCACGTGAGCGGTAGTTATTTTCAAGTTTAAAAACATTGGCACCCTTAAAATCACTGTCAAATTCCATAATATTTCGTATATGTGCCCCACGCCAGCCATAGATACTTTGATCATCATCACCGACAACACAGATATTGGTATGACTCAAACAAAGTTTTTGTAATAGTTTTAATTGCAATTCATTTGTATCTTGGTACTCATCAATCATAATATACTGATACTTCTGAGAGATCTTTTGTGCAAGTTCTGCGTGTTCATCTAAAAGTTTGTAGGTCAAAGAGATAAGATCATCAAAGTCCACCAAATTGTTTTCAAGCAGATAGCTCTCATACTCTTCATATATTTTGGCAATTTGCTGATAGTTAAAAAGCTCCGCCTGCTTATAAGCATCATCAGGGCTCATGAGGGAGTTCTTATATCTTGAAATCTCACTCGCTATAAGTGCTGTCGGGATCTCAGAGTTTATTTTTTTGATAATTCTTTTTTTATCATCGGTATCAATAACCACAAAATTGTTTTGTCGATTCAGAAGATGGATGTTGAATTTTAAAAATAATAATCCAAACTTATGAAAAGTACATAAAAGCGGCGGGTATGAGCTTTCAGATATCATATCAAGAGCTCTATCACGCATCTCTTTTGCAGCCTTGTTTGTAAAAGTCAGTGTCAGGGTACTAGAAGCCGGAATACCCAGAACTTCGATGAGATATGCCAAACGGGAGACGATCGTAGTTGTTTTCCCGCTGCCTGCTCCGGCCAAAATCAAAACGGGACCCTCAGTACATTTTACTGCCGCCGTTTGTGCTTCATTTAATTTGTCAAATATTTTTTCCATAAGAACCACTGTGTTAATATATCTATTTTTAAATATTATATCTAAAAATTATTTAAATCATTACAAAAGAGTTGCAATAATTATAATAATAGGTTATAATTTTTATATTAATAATACTTATAGGGAATATAATGCTAAAAGACTTTGCAAAACTACAAACTTTTTTGATGGTTATTAAAGAAAAAAGCTTCTCAAAAGCCTCGGCAAAACTCGGTATTTCACAACCGGCTGTTACGCAGCAGATAAAGTTTATAGAAGATTATCTTGATACAAAGATCGTTGAAAGAAAGAAAAACGGTATCTTACTGACAAAAGAGGGTGAAGATCTCTTTAGAATTGCTCTTAGACTTGAAAAAGCGATTGCAAACAGCGAAAAAGAGCTTCTTAAAATCATCAACAAAGAGTTCACTTTTGTTATGGGATCCTCTTTTGCTATTGGGAACTATGTTCTTCCAAACTATCTAGGGGAGATCAAAAAGAAGATCAACAATGAGGTCTATATGCAAGTTGCTCTTTCTGATGAGATCCTTGATCAACTTGAAGAGAAAAAGATCGATGTCGCACTTATAGAATCACCTATCTTTAGAGAGGGGATCATCTACAGAGAATGGGTTGAGGATGAGCTTGTTGTATTTTCCAACCAGCCACTTCCAAAGCAACTCAAAGCGGACGATCTTTATAACTATGACTGGATATGTCGTGATGAAAACTCCCATACAAGAAAGCTTACTTCTGAAGTGTTTGAAGAGATGGGAGTGCAGTGTAACAGCTTCAATGTTATCGGTGTCCTAGCAAGTCCAACAGCCATCAAAGAGTCCATCGTAAATGCTGATAAAACAGCACAAAGACCTTTGGTATCGATCATGTCACGCCATGTTATACAAAGTGAAATAGCACAAGGGAGACTCTTTGAAGCAAGACTCAAAAACTACAAAATAGAAAGAAAGTTTTATATCGCTTATTTAAAAGAGAGAAAGCATGATGCTTTTGTGGACAATGTAGTTAACTACCTCTTATCCCTCACCAAAATCTAGTACTTCTCTTTTTTTGAGAAGTCAGACTACTTTTTCAAAAACTTTGAATTTTCAGGATTTGACAAAAAAGAGTCCATCGAGTTTTTCACCCCGTTTTTATTGAGAGCTTTTGTAGGTGTTGTTGTTTCTTTTTTATAACTTGCCAAGTTAATAAAAACAGGCGTTTCATCGATAATAATCTGCATAATACTCAACAAGGGAACGCTTACAACACTTCCAAAATTTTCAGGTCCAAAACCTGCTTCAAAGATCAAAAAATCATCTTGAATATGTGCCGTTTCAAACGTATAACCGGCTAAAAAAAACAAAGTCAAAGGTCTAAACTCTGTATTTATACTCTCTGGAAGCATTGGGTTGAATGAGACATCTTCGATTTTACATAATATCCCATAGTTTTGTTCTTTTTCAAAAAAGTGTATCAGGAGCTCTTCTATATGTTTTTGCATTAAAGAGACAAATTTAGGATCGTTAATTACATTGTCTAGCACGATTGTTTCCTTGTACCAAATAGGAGCAGTTACTACTCTTTAAATGCAATTATAGCAAAATTTGGCACCCTTTTATAACATCAAAACCTATCATGGCATTTACAAGTGCTATTTTAGAAAAATGTTTTAACTCCTGCACCTCAATATCTTTTTCACTTAAAAATCCTTCCTCTAAAAGCCTTTCTCGCGTCGTTCCTTTTAAGAGGGGCTCTTTGGGTGTTATCCACCCCTTTGCATCATCATAAAAGGCTATATTTGCTATGCTTGTATCTGTGACTAAGGAGTTTTTCACAATAAGTATATCATCGCACCTGCCTCTTGCTAAGAAAAGCTTGTTAATACGATCCCTGTTTGTTGATTTATACCTATACTCGATAGTATCATCATATACCACTTGCAAAGATTGAATATCTTTTTTTTTATACGGCATATATGCAACATCTATAGAGTGCGTCTTCTTGTGTACTTTATATACAAGCCTACAACGATACAGCCCCTTTAGCGGAGGATCGATATAATCCTTAAGGTTTTTGTACTCATACACTCCAAAAGAGCGTAAAACACTCTCATAACGCTTTTGATGATAGTCCAAATGAAATATCTGAGCGTTCTCTATTTTGATGGTTTCAAAAAATTCAAGATATGTTGGACTCAACTCTGTTTCTTCCATTTTTCTTCGCACGATACAAGTACTCATCCGCGAGTGCGTACATCGCTGTATCATCTACAAGCTCATCACTTCTCATACAAACCAAACCAAATGAAGCGGTTATAATACCTTCGGTACCATTGTTTTTATGCTCGATATCTAAAGAGATAATCACTTCACGGATCGTCTGTGCAAAAGCATACGCCTCTTGTTTATCCTGACTCTTATACAAGATACCAAACTCCTCCCCGCCGAGTCTAAAACAATAATCGCTTCCTCTTCTGAGAGCTTTTTTCAGTACCTGCGCTACAGCTACCAACGCCTCGTCTCCTCTTTGGTGTCCATAGGTGTCATTGTACTGTTTAAAATGATCAATATCCAAAATAAGAAAATTCAAATAGCCGCCGTCTCGCTTAAGTGCATTGATCATTCTAGGGAACATATCGTTAAAGTGTCTTCTGTTGTGTATATGTGTTAAAGCATCAGTGATCAAAAGCTCCTCATTGATCTTTTTATCTGTTATATCATGCATAATCCTGTCATATCCAATCAAGGTACCATCTTTGTATTTTGCTTGAATATGTAAAGAAACCCAATACGCTTCTCCATTTTTTTTACGGTTCTTTACTTCCCCACTCCAACTGTTGTCTCTTTTGAGATCGCTCCAAAGCTTGTCAAAAAACTCCTGAGTCATATCAGGATGCCTCAAAACATCAAACCTTTTCCCCAGCAGTTCTTTTTTTGTATAGCCGCACACCCTGCATAAAAGCTCACTGACATCTACAACAGTGCCCTGCAAATCAGTTGCTGAGACGATCACATTTTCATTGATCATCCTTTTGTACTCACTCACATCCTCATAACTGTTTTCCAAACTTTTTATCGTTGCATTAAAGGCAAAATTAACCACTATGAGCATAATACACACCGCTAACATCAAAAACAATGATAGTGTGAACATATTGGCATGAAACTCCTCTACCTCTTTGGTAATATCTTTAAAAAACAAAACCTTGGAGACAACCTCTCCTTTAAAATCTTTTATATCAAAAGAGTATACAGATTTGATCTCTCCATCCGGAAGATAGATGTTTATGAAACTCTCAAAGTTATAATCTTTGGGAAGATACTCTAAAATATGTTCATTCGTTAAAATATCATATTGTAAAAAATACTTGCCGATATTTATCTTGTTTAAACCGATGTCAACCTTTGCTTTTGGGCATTTTTGCACTACCAAAGCACCCTCAATATTATGGTAATAATGCAACTCATTTAAAATATAATCCGGCTTTATACCAAGCTCTAAAGCACCGAGATACTTATGTTTATAGAAAATGGGCTGCATAATCCTAAAAACAAGTTCCCCTGAGCATGTGTCAAAACCATAGAGCACTTTTTTTTCATTATGAATTTTTTCTACCATACCTCTGTAACTTGCGACATTGTCACCATATTTGTTTGGATTATTCATCCTTAAAAAAACTTTTCCATCAGGTGAAAGAAACTGCATCACGTACATATCACGGTTTTCTTGCTTGAGCATGTTCCATTTACCTACAACAAGCTCATAAACCTTTTCTCTGTCTTTTTCACGCAAGGCTTGTTTGAGACCTTTATGGTTAATGATCTCTAAAATCCTGTCTGTATAAAATGTTTCGTACTTTTTGACAACTTTTGCATAAAGAAACTCAACATTGTTAAAGTACTCTTTTTCTACCTTCAGCAACTTTTTTTCTTGTTGCATAAAGATCATGATAACTATCATGACTGCAAAAGCGATAAGTAAAAATGTAATAAAAAACAGATTTTTGTTTTTAACGCTCATCTTCATTGCAATTCACTCATAGGGATACCCAAATAGTACCCTTGCCCATAATCTATACCCATCTCTTTTGTTTTTTCATAAACGCCACGACTTGAGACAAATTCACCTATCACCTTGATATCATTTCTTTTTGCAAAAGTGATAATTGTCTCTACAACACCGCAAAGCTTTTCGTTTGTATCTATATCACGGATGAGGCTTCCATCAATTTTAATAAAATCGGCATTGAGTTTTATCAAATATTCAAAGTTACTGTAGCCTGTTCCAAAATCATCAATAGCAATCTTCATCTTATACTCTTTTGCTTTTTGAATGAACTTGTCTATCATCTCAAAAGACTCAATACCCTCAGACTCAACCAGTTCTATGACGAGCTTTTCGTTCACACCTTTAGACACGGCAAGATCAAAGATCCATGACTCTATATCATGAAACATTATATCTTCAATACTTAAGTTGATTGAAAAATCATACTCTGTATCGGCAAACTTCTCAAAAGCCTTTGTGACCACTATTTTTGTAAGCTCTTTATACACTCTGGTCTTTTTGGCAATATCTAAAAAATGAAAAGGGGAAACAACCTCTCCATCTTTTTTAATAAGTCGCATCAATGTTTCATACTTCTCTATTTTGGAAGTTTCGTAATTCACAATAGGTTGATAATATGCTTCAATTCTGTTGTCTGCTATCGCTTCTCTAATCTCTTTTGTCCACGCAAGTTTTTTCTCATACTCTTGGTCTGTATTGATATCATTTGTATATTCTACAAGATCTTTATTTGTTTTTTTAGCATGTTGATGTGCTACATCTGCATAGTTGACAAGGTTATCTCCATCATAAGATATACCACATGTAAGCTGTACAATAATGCTTATATTGTCATCTAAAGAGAACTCCCCTTTTTTTGTTTGCTCTAAAAACTCTTTGACCAGTTCAAAAAAGCCGTTTTGAGTGACTGTATCTCTATTTGAGATAATTGCAAACTCATCCCCGTTTAAATGATACACCTCCATCCCTCTGGAGTCAAAATAGCCAAAGAGCCTACTTGCAAGATTTTTCAGAACTTTATCACCTGTTTTATAGCCGTAAAACTCATTGATCTCTTTAAATGACTGAATATCTAAAATGGCTAAATAACACTCTGGCGATATATCTGAGAGCATTTTAAACCTGTTACCCAAATTGGTCAATGAATCTCTCAAAAAAGTTTTTCTTAACTCTTTTTTCGAGTTCACAAGTTCCGTTATATCATCTCTAAAAGCTATATACTCAACTATTTCATCTTTATCGTTTTTAATAGGAATAATCGTTGTATTTGTATAAAAAGTACTCCCGTCTTTTTTCACATTTTTTAAGATATCATTGTAGATTTTCCCCGCGCTTATCGTCTCCCAAAGTTTAACATACGTACTTTTTGGTGTTGTTGGATCTCTAAATATACTGTGAGATTTGCCGATCACCTCTTTTGGGGTGTATCCCGTTACCTTACAAAACTCTTCATTAATATATGTGATATTTCCACTAACATCACTGGTTGAGACAAGCCCTCCCGCATAAATCGCTTTAATATACTCTGATGCATGTTTTTGAGACTGTTGCAACTTCTTAAATGTCTGCGCCATTGTTCTTAGGAGTGTGTTAATGGTCACACTGATAACACCCATCTCATCATGAAACATATAGGAGAGCTTATTGTTTTTATATACTTCAAGCGGTGTTGCGCCTTTTTTGATCTTTTGGTTAATCTCGACCAAACTTTTTTGCAACTTTGCTATAGGCTGTTTTACAATAGTATTGAGTAAATACACAAGAGTAATGAGAATAAGCATATCAACAATCAAAAGGATCCAAACAAGTTTAAAGTAGGTCTCTTTAGCCTGATCAAGATAACGGTTCACATATTCTTTATCGGCTGCGATCAAAATACAACCGATTTTTTGACCTTTCAAGTTTTGCATATCAATACTGCTAACATAATAGTTCCCGATTTTAACGAGCCCTTCGTGCGTCATGGCTTCGTGATCATACTCTCTTTGTAAAGATTTATACAGTACCTTATCGGTGATCTCATAATCTTGAGAAAGTATCATTGCTCGAGAACCTAACCTTTTTTCTTGCGCAAATTTTTTTATGCTTTGAAAATTTTTTTCACAGTTAAACACTACGACCGAATAGTTTTTATTTTTCTTCGCATTCACAGCCAAAGGGTTAAAGTCCTGCATAACCTCTATGGTTCCAATAAACTCTTCCCCATCAAAAATTGGGGCAATTCCTCTTATTTGCATCCCAATTCTGCCATTTTCTGTGGCTAAGATAGGAAGCTTATTCTCATTGACATACTTCAGTGCATCTCTAAAACCACTCAGATCATCTCCATATGCTTTGTAGTTCCAACTTCTCAAAAAGCTTTTGAGTTCTCTATCGTGGATATGTATTTGTATATTTTTGTGTTTTGTATATTTTTGAAAATTACCTATAAGCTTACTGACCACCTCTTGCGCCAATTTTCTATCTTTATTTTGAAGGGCATTGATAATATTTTGATTGATAGAGATACTTATGGCATTGGTTAAACTGACTTGAAATTTTTTATCCAACTCTTGTGTTATATAGGACTGAAGCTCTTTTTTTATATCTTCTTTTGCTTTTTTTTCAATAGACTCAAGAGAGATGTAGGAATTAAAAGCAACGATACTTAGCCCAAATAAAATTATAAAGATCAATGGTAAGTATATTTTATTTGTAATAGAAACACTTGTTAGTTTTTTAATCAATTATAACTCTTTTAATAAATTCAGATATGTTACATCATAAAAAATTATATTGTGATATTTATTTGATATTACTTAAGTTATTTAAGTTTTGGCATTTTCCCATAAAAACTACCATTGAGTTGTGTAGTACTGATAAGATAATTACGAAATTTATTAAATAAGTCTGCATCAGGTATCACTTGTGTATGCCAAAAATCATCGAGCTTCATCCCTTTACAGGTGAGCCCTTCAATATCATAAATAGCATTACCGAGTGTAATAGTCGGTGTCTTATGATAAATAGATGAAATCCCAACCGTACTGTTGATGGTAACAGTCCCTATAGCATGTTTCAAGCATGTTGGAAGATGGATATCATGCACAACCAACACTTTTTTCTCAACACCCAAGGCGGCAGCCTGTTCCATAATAAACGTTTTATAGTTCTTTCTTCCACGATCAACGGGGTGATGTTTAAAAACCAGCCGGGTCTGCTCAGGTGCATGTTTGGCAAAAGAATCTAAAACTTCTATGATAAACTTCTCTATAGAGCCATATCCGGAATGTTTAAGCACTTGAAAATCATTATGCGTTTGTAATGGTACAAAAAAATACTTTTTCGAGAGTCTGTGTTGTATCTCTTGAAGATACCCCTCCTCAAAATAAGGATAAATCAGCTTTCTAACAAGTCCTCTTACTCCAAAAAAAGCTTCTCTTATAGCAGAGAAGTCTCTGTGATGTCTGTAGTGGGGATATCTAAACTGAAAAAGATTTGAAAGCAAATAATAGATAATGGCACTCATAACCATCTCAAACTTGCTTTGCTTTGCTGCTTCAGGCTCTACTACTTCAATATCTTCCAAATTTCTATAAAACTCGGCATCTCTACTTATATGGCTGTAATCATTGACCCCAAACCGCTCCATAGTGATATAATCAGGTCGAATATACCCCTCTTCAAATACAAATACATCTATATTGAGTCCATATGCTACTTTGATGGCAACACTTTGATAAAATCTACAATCACCAAAAAGAAAAATTTTATCTATATGTCTCTTTTGCAAAAACTGAGAGATAAAATCTTCCCACTCATCCTCTTTGCCCCTGTATGGCACATAGTTTTTATGATTTGAAAAAAAACTGTCCCCCATATTGAAACCTATTTTATAGGTTCTTGCACCCTCTTGTTGAAACTTTGTATCAAGCTTCTTAAAAAACGATCCCATAGGACCTTGCAAAAAAAGTATGTTCTTATTTTTTATCTCACCGATTGTATTCATAATAATCTTAATTTTTTAAAGTTATTATACGCAAAAGTAACTGTGTTTTTCACTGATTGTGGCTTCTTTCATCTTTTTTGTATCATTTGCTAAAATATCTGTATGGAACTTTTACAACTGTTTTATAAATTCTTTGGGGAGTGTCTTGTAGCTGCATTGCCGGCATATGCCCATCTTTAGGAAAAAAAATCGCCACATCACCCGCATCAACAAGAAGCTGTGAGCTTTCAACATCAACACCATACTTTGTATAGTCATCTTCTTGATTGTACTCTGCTGTTTGTGTCAACTTGTCTATATGCAACACGTGCATACTCTCTTTTTCTTTCACCATACATTGAAAATCAACAAACTTTTGATGTGCTTCAAAAAAGGACTCCTGCGGTGTTCTTGTCACATATGATTGCTCTATTGCAAAGATATCTTCTGTCAATATAACTTTTTCGTACTGATCATTCTCAAGAGCAAGAATACGTTTATTTATCTCACTCCCTGAGCTAACAGCATTTTGTAAGTACTCAAAAACCACCTGCAATTGCTTTATATCTCTATAGTACTCTTTTATATCGCTTATATTTCCAAAAACTGCCATATGCTATCCTTGTTTATGATTGATAAATATCTTCTTTGATATTTAAAATTTTTTCTTTGTTTTGTTCATAAAACATTGCAATTCTTTGTTTTACTTCTATATCCAAATCTTTTTGTAGTACATGTGAATTAATTGTTGCGATTTCAGGCAGCTTTTGCAAAACTTCATAAGCATCTAAAAGCTCTATGACACCCTCTTTTGGAAACTCTTTATACAGCCTAGCAAAAAATTTATAATCATCTATCTCATCTAGTGTCATTCTATAATCACCACATTTATATTCGTCTGACGCTGGAACCTCTTTTACATTGAAGATTTCAGGGCGGTTTAGTAGATAACCCCATATCTCTGTGTCAATCTCCTCTTTGATTGTGCAGACTGTTTTAAGAGCTTTTACTTTAATGCCATAGATATTGACACCTATAGGCATCCCTGTAGTATAGATAAAATCTAAACCCGGATCAGTTCGTATCATATCGGAGATCAAATTCGCATGATATATGGAAAAAAGTGGATTGTCCGCTGTAATACCTATAATATAGTCCATATTGAAAAGCTCAGCAGCGTCAAGCATCCTTTGCAAGACATCTTCTGAACTTCCGTTAAAATAATATATACCGTTTTTTTGTGCGATCCTTAAAAGCGGCAGATCTTGATTGGACTGTGAAGTACACAGAACAATATCATCACACTCCTCCACCTTTTGAGCTCTATGGATAACACGTTCTATCACACTGTATCCGTTAAGCGGCTTGAGAAGCTTCAATCGCAATCTACTTGACTTTAACCGTGCCGTTATCAAAAAACCTATTTTCATCATAAACTCCGTTATAAAAATGAACTATGCATCAAAACTTCACCTTCACGCATATCAGTTTGCAATTTTTTGCCAAATGAGTTAATGATATCGATTTGTGACATATCAGATATACTCTGCGTACGTGTGAACTTTATCATATCTTCTGAAAAAATTTCATCTTTTTTTACATCTCTGATGAGTATAGCCGCTTTTTTCATAGGTCCAAATACAGAATACTTTAACTCACCCTCGTTCATTTCAAGTTTGCCATCACCGTTAAGTTCTTCTAAAAGCTTCAAGTTTTTAGCTAAAGAGTTAAACATATCAATAGAGATAGCCGCCGCCCAATCAACTCTCTCCTCACCATAAAGTGTGCTAACGTGCTTTTCAATATAATCCATACCATTAGCAGCACCCAACAGTGTCACTAGCTCATTATGAGGGCTGTTCCATACAGTATGGTCGGCATAACCAAACTCTAAACATGGGTACAGATCCATTATTTTTCTCATTTTCTTGAAATTAACATTTTTATATATGGTCGGGTAGTTCTGAAATCCGAACATTAAAATAGTATTTGCATGTTCTAGGTAATTCATAGCATACTCTATTTCATACAAATCTGTCCCACCGACACCTAAAATCATTTTGGTCTCAGGCGTAAGAACCTCTTTCATCTTCTTAAGTAAAAAAAGATCGTTTAAGCATACAGAATGGATCTCCATATACTCTGGTTTAAATGAAGAAGCAAACATGACAGCTTCTGTGTCATTTGCTAAAAGCATCAACTCTTTGTTGCTTTTTCTGACAATCTCAATAAGAGCTCCCCACTGCTCCTTTGTAAAAACCCATGGTTTTAACAAGTCATATGCCAAATGGCTTTTATCCATGTACTCATCAAAGTCTATTGTAATATGCATCTTTACAACATCAGCCTGTGTTTCATTTGAAATTTTAAAAATTAAATCTTTCATAAATTCAAAATCGCCCTGATGATGCCAAGCCGTTTCGGCAATTAATTTCATTTTTTACTCTCCATTATTTTTTCTGCTCTTATAAAATCCACAAAAATTTTTTAAGCTTTTACGAGGTACTCCCTTTGAGCCATCCCTTAAAGGGATAATCGCTAGTAAAAAAATGTGTATGGTACTCTCTATTGGCTCTTTCATACTCATCCATTTTTCCAATATCGAGCCAATATTCTCTAATTGGGAAGGAGACCACATTTTCATTCAGAGCAATCAGTTTTTCAAAAAGAGTCGGCATATCATAAAACTCATCTTTTGGAATGAGCTCCAAAGAGGATGGATTTAACAGATAGATACCTGCACTTACAAAAAATTTATGAACAGGCTTCTCCTCGATAGCTTTTATCTTGCCATTGTCAATCTTGAGAACACCGTAAGGAACTTGAAAATCATACTTTCTTACGCACATAGTGGCTGTTGCGCGATTTGCCATATGAAAATCCAAAAGATTCTCAAAATTGATATTTGTAAGCAAGTCACCATTCATGACAAAAAACGGTTTTTTAGGCTTTTCTTGTAAAAGACTAAGAGCACCTGCCGTACCCATCCGTTTATCCTCAAAAACATACTCTATCCTTGCACCAAATCTTGAACCATCCCCAAAATAATCCTGAATAACTTCCGACTTATAGTTCACACACATAATAATATTGACAAAACCATAGCTGACAAACTTTTCAACTATAGTCTGCAAAATCGGCTTATCCCCGACATGCAACATAGGCTTGGGAACATTTTCCGTCAAAGGTCTCAGTCGCGATCCGAGTCCACCAACCATCAGTACAACTTTGTTAGCATGTACCTCCGGTTTCAAAAGTTCGTCCAAAATACTGATGCTTACAAGCTTCCCGTTATCATCAACTACCGGGATTTGGTATGTCTTTTTAGATGTGCATATATTAATAATTTTTTCTTTACTGTCATTGATATTTGCAACTATCGGTTTTTTAGAGTATATATCCTCTATCGTATCATCTAAAGTTTTATTGTTTAAAATGGCTCTTCTTGCATCTCCGTCACTAAATGTCCCTATAAGTTTATCATCTTTATCAACCACTATAGCTATTTTGATGTTACCCTCATCAATGATTTTCAAAGCACCCTTTATAGTCGAGTTAACCGTCAGCTTTACTTTCTCAACATCCTTCATCTCATCTATCCCTCATCCACAAATTGTTTTCTAACCGAGAATTTCTTCTTTTGAAGAGTATCAACAATGAATCCACTTGCATCACCGTGACCATAAATATTTTCTATCTTTTCACATTTCGATTTAAAATCACTTGAAAGAGCTTTATTTATCGCATTTTTTAATGTTTTTATACCACAATCAAGCACATTGCCACTTTGAAGTCTCCCTTTTTGTCTCTCTCCTATGTTGACAACAGGTTTATGAAAACTCGCCGCTTCTATGATCCCGCTTGAAGTGTTACCAATAAGTAGATCAACATGTTTCATAGCACTCAAATAACGCAACTGTCCAAGATTTTTAACCACTTTAAACCTTGTTGGATCCGTTTTGCTAAACTCTTCTATTTTTTGGTTGATAACTCTTCCGTTATCATCAGCATTTGCATAGGTAAAAAGCACCTGAAGTTCAGAGTCGTGCAACACTTTCAATATTGCCTCAATCTCATCTTTGACCTTGGAAGAATCTTCTAGTGTTACAGGGTGGTAGGTAAAAAGTGCCGACTTATCCTGAAACTCCCATCCAAGCTCTTGTTGCAAACGCTCTTTTGAGAGCAATTGCATGTTGAGAATATTGTCGATCCCGGGTGCTCCACTGACAAACACTCTCGATGCATCTTCCCCCATCTGCACAACACGCTTTTTATACTCCTGTGTAGATGTGAAATGAAGCTGCGCCATCTTGGTGATAGAGTGGCGTATCTGCTCATCAACAGCACCCTCGGTAATCTCTCCACCGTGTATATGGGCGATAGGGATATTCATAAGCATTGCCGTTGTAGCAGCTGCATGGGTTTCAAACCTGTCACCCAAAAGAAGTACGATATCCGGATTGAGTCTCTCAAAGGTACTAGAGAGCAACATGGTAGCCAAACCGGTGGACTTGGCAATGGCAGACTTGGTATCAGAAGCGATCAGATTTTCTATTTTTTCATCGATCACAAAACCGTCTGCTTCGATCTGTTTGTATGTACTTCCAAACTCCGGACTCATATGCATGGTAGTAGCTACCAACTGCAACTCAAGATATTGAGAAGTTTTGATCTTTTGCATTATGGGGTAAAAAAGCCCGTACTCTGCGCGGGTTCCGGTAACTATACATACTCGTTTTTTTTTCATATCAGTTCATCTTCAAGGTAATCTTTGCTCGCCAAAGTTCCCAAGATCTCATCCCATCGCATAGGGCTTATCCCGTTACCCGGTCGTTTGATCGCGAGGTTCTCTTCTGAGAGCACTTCCCCTTTTTTGATCTTCTTGGCAGCAACTATCGACTTTCTTGCAACTTTCATATTTGGTTTTTCACTTGTACTCGGTTTTTTCACACTGCTTCCAAGAGCCAGCTCTATGTTACGAATGGACTCCACCATAGCTTTTAGTTCATGAGGTTCAAGCGAAGCTTTATGGTCTGGGCCCTCCATAGTTTTATCAAGGGTAAAATGTTTTTCAATCATACACGCACCCATAGCAACCGCAGCAATATCTACCTCTATGCCAAGAGTATGATCACTATAGCCGTATGCTACATCAAAACTCTTCCCTATAGTTACCATCGCTCTTAAGTTGACATCCTCCATCGGTGTCGGATACATCGTGTTTGCATGTAAAACAGTGATATCTTCTTTGGGTGTTCCCGCACTGCCCAAAATATCCAAAGCATCTTCTATCTCACCCATATCAGCCATACCGGTTGATAAAACTACCTTTTTCTTCAAAGCTCCGATCGCTCGTAAATAAGGCAGGTTGGTTATCTCGCCACTTGGTATTTTAAATATCTCCAAACCGAGTGCATGTAACATCTCAATACTCTCATGATCAAAGGGAGTTGAGAGGAACATGATATTTTTAC
>JALWLL010000107.1 GCA_026996295.1 Sulfurimonas sp. | reverse complement strand
AAAGATGCAAAGTTTCAAAAACTGATTGAAGGGGAGTGTTTTAGAGAAAAACCACTCAAGTATAAAAATAACCTGCGATATATCGATCTTTTGGTGCAGCATAGAGATGGTTGGCGTGTTATCGATTATAAGAGTTCTACAACATATGCTAAAGAACACAAAAAACAGGTTCGTTACTATCTAAAGGCGATTCAGGCAATAACTTCTCAAAAGGTGCAAGGGTATATCTGCTACCTGCTTGAGGATAAGATAGAGTTTGTGGAAGTTGCTGCGTTCTAGCGACTGCTTCAGTTCATCTTAACCTTAAATAAACCATAAATTAAGCTATTTGTAAGTGTAAACAGATATACTTTCGCCACTTAAACAGATATCTGATGTTTGTTAATCTAAATTACTTGAAAGGTTCACGAATGAAATTTACTCAAATTGCAACTCCTGAACAAATCGATCAAAAATGGGTTTTGATTGATGCTGAAGGTAAAACATTTGGTCGTATGATCACAGAAGTAGCTACAATACTTCGTGGTAAGAACAAACCATGTTTTACTCCAAATCAAGACTGTGGTGATTATGTTGTAATCATCAATGCTTCTAAAGCAAAGTTCAACGGTCTTGGTAAAATCGCCAATAAAGAATACTTTTCTCACTCAGGATACTTCGGTTCTACTAAGAGTGTTAAAATGACTGAACTTTTAGAGAAAAATCCAGAGAAGCTCTATAAATTAGCAACTCGTGGTATGCTTCCTAAAACTAAGCTTGGTGCTAAAATGCTTAAAAAATTAAAAGTTTATGCAGGTGAAAATCATCCTCACACTGCACAACTTGCTAAGTAAGGATAATCATGGCAACAAAAATATACGCAACAGGACGCCGTAAAGCGTCTATAGCAAAAGTATGGTTAACTCCAGGAACCGGGAAGATTACTATCAACGGTCTTTCTTTAGATGCATGGTTGGGTGGACTAGAAGCTAAGAAGCTTCGTGTAAAACAACCTTTAGCAATCACAAAACAAGACTCTACTGTTGATATCGTTGCTACTACTTTAGGTGGTGGTTTTGGTGGTCAAGCAGATGCACTTCGTCACGGTATCTCTCGTGCATTAGTTGCATATAACCCTGAGCTTAAAGCAGTTCTTAAACCTGAGGGTATGATGACTCGTGATTCACGTGTTGTTGAACGTAAAAAACCAGGTAAGAGAAAAGCTCGTCGTTCTCGCCAATTTAGCAAACGTTAATCATCTTGCTACTCTTTTTACCGATGCTTTGGCATTGGTAAAAAAATTTCTTTTTTTACAAACAAATCTTTTCTTAACTTCGCTATAATTCATCTAAAAAGAGTACTATTGCGTTTTATTATTTTATTTTTACTGAGTTTCAACCTTTTTGGATCAACCCTGCACCTGGCAACTTCTGCCAATCCTTCAAGACTCAACCCTTTGCTTGCGACTGATTCAAGTTCCTCGGAGATCGCAGGCTTTATATTTAACGGTCTTGTCAAATATGACAAAGATTCACTCTCGATCATCGGTGATCTTGCAGAAGATTTTTATTTTGAAAATAATACGACCTTAGTGTTTGAACTCAAAAAAAATGTGCTATGGCATGATGGTGAAAAATTCACGGCAGATGATGTACTTTTTACCTACGAAACGCTTATATCCCCCTCCGTAGTTTCACCATACAGTGCAAATTTCAGGTTTGTAGAACGTGTTGAGGTTATAGATGCGTATACTTTGCGTGTGCATTATAAAAAACCCTATTTTAAGGCCTTGGAAACTTGGATGATGGGGATACTTCCAAAACATATACTCAAAGATGAAAAAAACCTGATGAATGCAGCTTTTAACACAAAACCCATAGGAACAGGTCCCTATAAACTTTATCAGCTAGAACACTCCAAAGATATCATTTTAGTTGCTTTTGATAACTATTTTGAGGGTAGAGCGAAGATAGATGAGATCTCTTTTCATGTGATCGCCGATCCTGTTACAAGATTTTTAATGTTAAAGTCGGGACAACTCGATATAGGATCTGTGGAGCCCATGGCATACGAAAGGCAACTCCAAGATGATTTTTTTGAAAAATTTACTATTTATGAGAAGATATCTCTCTCCTATACCTACTTGGGTTTTAACCTGCGTCTTGATAAGTTTAAGGATCCAAAAGTAAGAGAGGCACTCTCCTTGGCGATCAACAGAAAAGAGTTGGCAGAGGTACTTTTTTTCAATCATGCAAAAGTGTGTACAGGTCCGTTTCTTCCAGGAACGAAAGCTTTTAACGCCAATGTCAAAGCACCCTCACAAAACATACAAAAAGCAAAAGAGCTTCTTAAAATGGCGGGCTATGATGAGAAAAACCCTTTTGTTTTTGAGATCGTTACGTCAAATTCGAGCTCTATCAGACCATACGCTGCAGAGATATTGCAATATCAGCTCAAAAAAGCGGGTGTTGTGGTTAAACTGCGGGTGATGGAGTGGCAGGCTTTTTTAAATATGGTGGTATTTCCACATAAGTTTGATGCCGTACTTCTTGGATGGGGACTCTCCCCTACACCTGATCCTTATATGTTTTGGCACAGTGATAATGACAAGAAAGGTGGTTTTAATCTCGTGGGTTATCACAACCCAAAAATTGATGCAATGATAGAGCATTCTCAGAGTATTATAAACAGGGATGAACTTGCAAAGATATGGAAGAAAATGTTTAAGATTATTGTTGATGACAACCCTTATCTTTTTCTTTATATACCAAACTCCATTACGGCGGTCAATAAAAATATCAAACATATTGAACCGGCACTTGGCGGTATATGGCATAACTATATAGAGTGGGAAAAAACAATTATTACAGAGGAAGATGAATGATCATTTTATTTGACCTAGACGGCACACTGATAGACTCTACAGACGCAATCCTAGAGAGTTTTCATAACTCTTTTGATATACATGGATCTGTGCATCCAAGTGATGAAGATATTAAAAAATATATAGGCTATCCTCTTGATGTGATGTATGCAAACTTGGGAGTTAAGAGTGATCTTGTATGGGATTATGTAGCAACATACAAAGAGCATTACCGTAAGATATCAACACAAAAAACTACATTACTTGCAAATGCGCACGAAGCAGTGCTTCAAGCTAAGGAGTTTGCAACACTTGGTATTGTCACAACCAAGACAGCTCGATACTCCAAAGTTTTAATGGAGCATTTTGAACTTATGGAGCATTTTGAAGTTCTCATAGGCAGAGAAGATGTTCAAAATCCCAAACCTCATGCAGAGCCTATCCTCAAAGCACTGCAAAAACTCGATACGCAAAATAAAGAAATATGGATGATTGGTGATACTAAACTTGATCTTATCAGTGCAAAAAATGCGGCTGTTAACTCTATTGCAGTACTAAGTGGATATGATACGCAGGAGACCTTGAAAAGGCACTGTGATATAGTTTTGATAGATGCATTGGAAGCAGTAAAACATCTCAAAAATAGGAAAATATCACACAACTAAAGTGAGTAAAGTTAGAGTATTGTTTGTTCAAGCTGTATTTAAGACCAACTTGCCTAAAATACATAAAATTAGACATTGAGTTAAACTCTATTAAACGTTACGTTTAAAAATTGAAGGAGAATTTATGCTAGAAATTAGATGGCATAGCCGTGCTGGACAAGGTGCTGTAACAGGTGCTAAAGGTTTAGCAGATGTTATTTCTACAACTGGTAAACATGTGCAAGCATTTGCATTTTATGGGTCTGCGAAGCGTGGAGCTGCTATGACTGCATATAATCGCGTTGATGATAAAGTTATAATGAATCATGAAAAATATATGGAACCTGATTATGTATTTGTGATCGATCCTGCATTGGTGTTTACGTCAGATGTAACGATTAATGCTAAAGAGAGTACAAAGTATATTATTACAACTCATTTAAGTACAGAAGAGTTGCAAAAAGCACAACCAAAACTGGAAGGCAAAGAGGTGTATACGGTAGATTGCATCAAAATTGCTCAAGAGACTATTGGCCGTGCTATTCCAAATACACCTATGCTTGGTGCATTTATGAGAGTATCTGAAATGTACGATATTGAATTTTTCAAAGAAAATATGAAAAGAATTCTTGCAAAATTACCGCAAAAGATCGTTGATGCGAATATGATCGCAATCCAACGTGCTTACGATGAAGTGAAATAAGGAGCTGATGATGGCAAATACAGGATGGGATGAATTTGAAATCGGAGCTATGCTTCGCTCATTTGATGGAAAGATAGATGATATTGCTGGGACACTGCAAGAGGATCGTGCTTATTCACCGAACAACTCTTTTGTTGCAAGTGTAGCTGACTGGAGAATTGAGAAACCGGTATTTAACAAAGATTTTTGTATTGATTGTCAGTTTTGCTGGATTTATTGTCCGGACATCTCTATTATCTCAAGAGATAAAAAAATGATTGGTATAGATATGGATCACTGTAAAGGTTGTGGTATCTGTGTTGAGGTTTGTCCAACAAATCCTAAATCACTTTTAATGTTCCCAGAGCAAGCAGATGAAGAAACAGAGCTGGCAAATTGGCCTGCAAAAGATGAGGAGAATTAGTAATGGCATTTGATAAAATGGAATTAAGAGATATTGAGGTATGGGATGGTAACTTTGCTGCTGCTCAAGCTTTAAGACAAGCTCAGGTAGATGTTGTTGCTGCTTATCCGATTACTCCTTCAACTCCAATTGTTGAGGGGTATGCAAAATTCAAGTCTGACAACTATGTTGAGGGTGAATTTGTAATGGTTGAGTCTGAACATGCCGCAATGAGTGGATGTATCGGTGCTGCGGCGGCCGGTGGTCGTGTTGCAACTGCTACATCTTCTCAAGGTTTTGCTTTAATGGTTGAGACTTTATACCAAGCTGCCGGTATGCGTTTACCGATAGTTTTAAATGTAGTAAACCGTGCTTTAGCAGCGCCTCTAAATGTTAATGGTGACCATTCAGATATGTATCTTGGTCGTGATAGTGGTTGGATTCAATTTGACGCGTATTGTCCACAAGAAGCATATGATTTAAACTTTATAGCATTTAAAGTTTCAGAAGACCATGATGTAAGAATCCCTGCTGTTGTCAATCAAGATGGTTTTATGACATCACATACGGCACAAGGTGTTCACACACTAACTGATGACGATGCGTATGGTTTTGTTGGTACATATAAACCGATGAATGATATGTTAGACTTTGAACATCCGGTAACTCACGGTGTGCAAACTGAAGAAGACTGGCACTTTGAACATAAAGCTCGTCAACATAACGATATGATGACTATTGTTCCAGGCAAGATCGAGGAAGCGTTTGCAGCATTTGAAAAACTTACAGGTCGTAAATACAATAAAGTTGAATGTTACGATATGGATGATGCAGATGTGGCTGTTGTTTGTATGGGAACATCGGTTGAGACTGCCCGTGAAGTTGCCAAAGAGATGAGAGAAGAAGGTATTAAAGCAGGCGTAGTAGGTATTCGTGTACTTCGCCCATTTCCATTTTTTGAGATTGCGAAAGCACTTAAAGATGTCAAAGCTGTAGCTGCACTTGATCGTTCAGCTCCAGGTGGTGCAGCGGGTATGCTGTTTAATGAAATTGCCGGTTCTTTATTTAATACAGATTCAAAAATGTTACTTTCAGGATATATTTACGGCCTTGGCGGTCGTGATTTAACAAAAGCGCATCTAGTTGACCTTTACAAAGAGCTTCAAGCAAATGCTGATGCTGGTAAAGTGCTTACTAAACAACAACAGTTTATCGGTGTTCGTGGACCGAAACTAGCATATTTATAGGAAATTAGTATGAGTGAAATGAAAAAAATTAAAAACCTAAAAGAGTTTTCAACATCGGCTGATCGTTTTGAGGGTGCTAACCTTTTATGCCCGGGTTGTGCTCACTCTATTATCGTTCGTGAGGTATTAAATGCTACAAATGATGATTTAGTTCTTGCAGCTTCTACCGGATGTCTTGAAGTATGTACCGCTGTTTATCCATATACATCTTGGGATGCTTCTTGGATCCATATCGGTTTTGAAAACAGTTCCACTGCAGTTGCAGGGGCTGAAGCAATGTACAATGCATTAAAAACAAAAGGCCGCCTTAAGCAGCCGGATCGTAACCCTAAGTTTGTAGCTTTTGGTGGTGATGGTGCATCTTATGATATCGGTTTTCAGTGGATATCTGGCTGTATGGAAAGAAATCATAATATGATGTATATTGTACTTGATAATGAAGTTTACGCAAATACCGGTGGACAAAGATCATCTTCAACACCGATCGGTTCAAGTGCTACAACTTCACCGGCTGGTTCTATCTCTTATGGTGAGAAGATGAATAAAAAAGATATGATGGGTATTATGGCTGCTCACAACATCCCATATACAGCGCAGGTTGCTCCAAATAAGTGGAAAGATATGGTGAAAAAGATCCAAAAAGGTTTTGCAACTGAGGGTGCGGTATTTATCAATGCGGTTTCTCCTTGTACTACTGAGTGGAAGTTTGACCCTAAAGATACTATGCACTTGACGGACCTTTCAACTGATTCACTGGTTTTCCCACTATATGAAGTTATTAACGGTAAAGAGTGGAATATTACTTATAGACCAAAAAATGTTGTGCCTGTTGAGGAATACCTGGCAGCGCAGGGTCGTTTCAAACATCTCTTTAAAGATCAGTATAAACATATGATCAAAGAGTGGCAAGAGAGAGTAGATGCAAACTGGGAGTATCTAAACAGACGTGAGGAAGCTCGCGTATAAGAGGAAAGTTCCAGTGCTTAGGTACTGTTTGCGTCCAAATCAGATATGGCTGGCTCTATGCCCGGCCTAAATCTGGGTACAACATAATACATACAAAATCTAAAACTTTTTAGATTCTTTACCTTTTTAGCTTCAATAAACTTAAATCAAAATCCGCTACAATAACTCAATTAAATGAAGGAAATTATTATGCCATTATTAGACTCTTTTACAGTTGATCATACTATCATGCCCGCTCCCGCCGTTCGTCGTGCAAAAGGGATGAAAACGCCATGTGGTGATGATATCACAGTATTTGATCTTCGTTTTGTCAAGCCAAATCAGGAGATACTTTCTGAAAAAGGTATCCATACTTTGGAGCATCTTTTTGCAGGGTTTATGAGAGATCATTTAAACTCTGAGGATGTTGAAATTATCGATATCTCTCCGATGGGATGTCGCACCGGTTTTTACATGAGTTTACTTGGAACTCCCAGTGAGGAGATGGTTGCTGATGCGTGGGAAGCTTCTATGAAAGATGTTTTACAGGTTCAATCGCAAAACGATATCCCTGAACTTAATATCTATCAATGCGGAACATATAAGATGCATTCACTCAAAGAAGCGCAAGAGATCGCTTCTAAAGTTTTACAGCGTGATATTGATATTATGGATAATGAAGCTTTAAAGCTCGATCTTTCTAAAGTACAAGGATAAATTATGTATATACTCTTACCGATGGATTCTGACAACGCAGAAGAAGCAAAACTTACAAAACTTGAAGATGTGAAAGTATGGGCACAATTGCTTATAGAAGAGGGTAAAGTGATAGAGACCCATTTCAACACAGACAAAGATGGCTTTGCAAACCTTAGTGAGGCTGTTGTTGTTGCCAATGACAACGAGTATGTATGGCCATTTATGGAGCAGTCTATGATGGTTCTGGTTGCCCATACACAAAGGTACATCGATGACATAGTTGAAGCATACTTGTTTAAAGAGCTTCATGATCTGGCGTACTAAAAGAGAAGTTCATGCAAAATCTAGATCAGTTTTTAGAGCTCTTTAACCCCCTGCCGGGAAACCATTACTTACAAGTTACCACAGAGGTAGATGAAACAACAGATGCCCTTGTACACCTGCTTGAAAAGGTAGGCGGGGAGTTCTCTTTGGCTCTTTATGATGAGAAAGAGCTGAACATAAGCACTCAGTATCCTAACGCGAAAATACAGTATATAAAAAACTTTAAACAGCCTTTTCGTGCTATACCAAGAGATAATGACATGGTTATACTTAAAGATATTTTCCACCTCCATGAAAATCAAAAAATGATACTCAAGATTGCATACACCACACTGGCAAACACTGCCAATATTATCATAATGCAAAAAAAAGGAACTATGGATATCGAAGCGATGAAGACTATGCTTGAAGAGTTTGAGTTTCGTGCTCCAAACTCCATAGATGTTTTGCCAAACTATGATCTGGTGATCGCAAAAAAAATGCATATGTGGGGGAATGGTCTGTAGATGTTTGAGAGTGATCTGCACACACTTGCACTTAGCCAAGACGGCTCTTTTACAGCATACTCTAAAGAGTATGAGGAGCATTACCACTCAACACAAGACGGTGCGTTGCGAGAGTCGCTACACAAACATGTGCTACCGGCTTTTTCACTCAAAGAAGATCAAAAAGAGCTCCATATCTTAGATATCTGTTTTGGTTTGGGTTTTAACACATTGGCAACCCTTTATCATCACACGCAAAATGGTTTAAACGCAAAGCTTTATATATACTCACCTGAGTTAGATGACTCTTTGGTGGCATCACTCAAGAACTTTACGTATCCGGAAGAATTTACAAGATTCAAGCACATTATTGAGGCGCTGAGTGAACATAAGGTATATGATGATGAACATCTGCACATAGAGCTTTTTGTCGGTGATGCGCGAGAGTATATTGCAAAGTTTCACAACACATTTGATATTGTGTACCATGATCCTTTTTCTTTAAAAACAAATCCTGTATTGTGGACTTTAGAGTATTTTGCTGCTATTAAAAGGGCTATAAAGCACGATGCAGTGATAACAACATACTCTACAGCTCTTCGTACACGCCTCGCTTTGTATGAAAATAATTTTAATGTTTATCTCTATAAAAGTGATGGCTGTAGAAACTCCACCTTGGCATCTTTGGGTGAGCTAAAGGGCTTTGAAAAGGTTGATATGGAGCATAAAATATCTTGCAATCCTGATGCAAAAGCGTTACGAGATCACGATGTGAGTTCTTGAAATTTTTTTTCGTTTTGCATAAGCCAGACAAAAACATCAGCCACGGCCTTGTAGAGTTGAGTCGGGATCTCTTTATCGATCTCAAGATCGAGCAAAGAGTTCACTAACATCTCGTTGGCAAATATCGGCACATCGAACTCTTGTGCTTTTTGTATGATTTTTTTAGCCAGTTCACCCTCTCCCGAAGCAATAACTTTTGGTGCTGATCGTTCTTTATGCTCATACTGCAGAGCAGCGGCTTTTTTTGGCATCAGTAGATCGCAGAGATGGAGTCAACCTCTTCCCATGAAAGGTTTGCGGTAGAGGCATTTGTGTTTTGATGGCTGATGATATGTGCAATATAGCGTGCGAACATATCGGTTTCTACATTGACTCTTGAGCCGTTTGTGTAGTTTTTAAAGAGAGTCTCTTTCATGGTATGTGGGATGATGGTAAGGCGAAAACTGTCGTGAGCAACATCGTTGATGGTTAGGCTGACACCATCTATGGTGATGGAGCCTTTTGGAACTATATAGGGGATGAACTTCTTATCTACTTCTATAAAAATATCATAGGAGTTACCATTGTTTTTGACCTGCTTTATAGTGCCTATAGTATCTATATGCCCTTGAACAACATGCCCTTCAAATCTCTCACCCATCATCATGGCAGGTTCTATATGCACTTCATTTTTATAGTTCTCTATGGCAAGGAGCTTCTGG
>JALWLL010000106.1 GCA_026996295.1 Sulfurimonas sp. | reverse complement strand
ACCCGCTCATAGAGATACAGGAGCGTGGCGGCATCTATGTTCCAAATGATATCGTTATGGGAACAAGAGAGTATATGGATCTGCCACACCCTGAAACGGTGATGCTGGATGTGGCTGTACATGATGGGCACGATATAAACGGTGTGTTGCTTTATGGGATTAACTCAAGCGGAAAAAGTTCGCTGATGAAAAGCATAGGGATCGCAACTCTCATGGCACAATCGGGCTTTTTTGTAAGTGCTGCCGTGATGAAATTTACTATTTTTGATTCACTTTTTACCCGTATAGTCTCCAAGGACAACCTTGCAAAAGGGTTGTCAACTTTTGCAGTTGAGATGCTTGAACTGAAAAATATTTTTAACCGTGCAACGGTGCGCTCTCTTGTACTTGGTGATGAGATAAGCCATGGTACTGAAACGCTTTCGGGTGTTGCCATCGTTGCAAGTGCCATTATTAAACTTGCACAACTTCGCTCACTCTTTTTGTTTGCAACACACCTGCATCAGCTCTCAACGATGAGAGAGATCACTACACTTGACAATGTGGTTGATCTGCACCTCAGTGTAGAGTATGATGAGCAAAAAGATACACTTCTTTTTAACCGTGTACTGCAGGCGGGAAGCGGCAGCAGTATTTATGGGCTTGAGTTTGCCAAGTCACTTCATATGGACGATGATTTTTTACAAACAGCGAACAAGATACGCAAAAGACTTGCCAACGATTTTGATGAACTTGAACTCTTGGTGAAGAAAAAAAAGAGTAAATACAACAAAGAGCTTTATGTGACCAAGTGCGTTATATGTGGAGCTGTAGCAGAAGATGTTCACCATATATCAGAACGTTCACTTGCCGATAAATCCGGGTTTATAGGGCACTTTCATCAAGATAACAAGCATAATCTTGTGCCGCTTTGTAAAGAGCATCATAAACAGATACACGAGGGAAAGATCAGAGTAGATGGCTTTATCATGACATCCAACGGTTTGGAGTTGCAGTTTGAAGAGCAGATGGCTGAGGTAAAAGTTAAGAAGCCGGAAGAACCCCTGATAAATGAAGCACAAGAGATAAAAAAGCCAAAAGAGGAAGAATCCAAGAAGTTTATTTTGGATGATTGGTGATTACATAGTATCATTACACAGATATTTTAGTAAAAAAAGGAAAAAAATTGAAAAAAATTATTGTAGTTTGCAGTGTGGCAGTAGCGTTGTTATTTACCGCGTGTACACAAGAAACACAGAACAAATTTGGAAGAAGCATACAAAACTGGACAGGAACCAATGGAGTGCTTGACATATATATGGGTGGTCAACTTGTGCAAAGGTTTATAAAAATAGATAAGCTCTCAACGGCAGTAAGTACGGATGGTAATACACCAAGAGACTACAGATATGCGTATGGTTATTTGGATGTGAATTTTAACTACAAAGTGGATAAGGGTGAAAAAAAGCTTTACTTTGAGATCAGTAACTACTCAACACCTTATGTGTTTTATGAAAACCCGGGTACAAAATAGTATATGCAGATTATAGAACTTTTTAAGTATATGGTTTCACAAAAGAGTGAAACACCTGATGATGGGGGACTTCTTGAGTTTATAGAGAACTACCTTCCTGAATTTGAGGCGATTCGTATAGATGTAGAAGATGTAAAAAATCTTTTTATATATAAAAAGTTTGGCGAGGGTGATCATCTTTGTTTTGCCGGTCATGTCGATGTGGTTCCCGCCGGTGAGGGGTGGAGCACTCCCCCTTATGAGGCAACCGAGAAAGAGGGGTATATCTACGGGCGTGGCACGCAAGATATGAAAAGTGGTGTAGCAGCATTTGTTCAGGCTGTAAAAGAAACACAACAGTTTTGTGGCACACTCTCTTTACTTCTGACTTCCGATGAGGAGGGTGATGCCTACTATGGCACGCTCAAAGTTTTAGAATACCTCAAAGAAAGATCTATGCTTCCCGATGCTGTTGTGGTGGCAGAGCCAACCTGCGAAGAGAAGTTTGGTGATGCCATAAAAGTGGGTCGTCGCGGTTCTATAAACGGCTACATAACGCTCAAAGGAAAACAGGGACATGCAGCGTATCCTGAAAAGGCGATAAATCCCATACATCAGATTGCGCAGGTGCTGCACAACATGGCAGGTGTGAACCTAGATGAAGGAGATCAGTTTTTCTCTCCAAGTAAGTTTGTTATAACAGATATCCGCTCAGGGATGCAGGTCACAAATGTTACCCCCAATGAGCTTCATATGATGTTCAATGTAAGAAACACCACACTGACGACACAAAAAGAGGTGGAGGCTTTTGTTGCCAAATATCTCAAAGATTTTGATTATGAGCTTAGACTCACACAAGGTTCATACCCGTTTTGTACAAATACCGATACTAAAGTTGTGAAGCATATCGATAAAGCGATAGAAAACATTACACACATAAAGCCAAAACACTCTACGGCAGGTGGTACTTCTGATGCAAGATTTGTGGCTCAATTTGGCATAGATGTCATAGAGTTCGGTGTAAAAAATGATACAATTCACTCAGTGAATGAGAGAACAACACCCCAAGAAGTTGAGGGACTCTACAAAGTTTTTAAGCATCTCATTGAGAGGTGGGAATAGGGAGCACTTATGAAGTATTTTGGAATGTTTTTGTTGTTGGTATCAACGCTGCTAAGTGCAGATACACAATGGTCAAATGACTATGAGGTGGCACTTAAAAAGGCACAAAAAGAGCATAAAAGTGTCTATATGCTTATCACTTCTGAGAGTTGTAAATGGTGTCGAAAGTTTGAGAACACAACATTATCCAATGAGGGAGTTATGCAAAAGCTTGAGGCAAAGTATGTTTTGTTGCATATAAACAGAGACAAAGATTCTTTGCCAAAAAAGTATAAAAGTAAAAGAGTTCCAAGACACTACTTCATCACACCAAAGGGTGAGGTGATCTATACTTTCTTGGGATACTGGGATGTTCAAGATTTCAGCTCATTTATAGATGATGTAGATGTCGAATATAAAAGAAAATTCAAAGGAGAGAAATAAAATGACATATGTACAAACAGACAAAGCCCCTTCGGCGATAGGACCGTATTCTCAAGCGGTAGTAGCAAACGGTATGGTGTTTACTTCAGGTCAAATCGCATTGACACCAGAGGGTGTTATGCTTGAAAATGATGTTGTGATCCAAACAAAACAGGTGTTGAAAAATCTTCAGGCTGTCTTAGAAGAAGCGGGAAGTTCTATGGGTGATGTTATAAAAACAACCATCTTTTTAGACTCTATGGATGACTTTGCAGTTGTCAATGATATTTATGCAGAGGCGTTTGCTGATCATAAACCCGCACGTGCAACGGTTGCGGTAAAAACTTTACCCAAAAATGCGCTTGTTGAGATCGATGCCGTAGCGCTTCTCAAGTAGTTTGAAATACTCTTAATATATTAAGAAAACTTATAATATAATCGTAACATTACCCTTATATAAGGAGAATGTTATGAGATTAGCTTTCATTATTTTACTTTTTCTTTCCTTTTCATTTTTACAGTTACAGGCGTACAATAAAAAAGGTTTAAATGCTTACAAAAAACTGTGTGTTCAATGTCATGGCGGACCTTTTGCCGGAGCTGGAATGCATACTACAGAGGAGTGGGAAGATATACAAAGTAACTCAAAGACACCCCTGTTGGATATACACAAAAATGTTGCGGATGCTATGGAGAAGTTTGAAAGTGCACTGAACAAGAAAAGAAAAAAATATCTTTTTAAATTTTTGATCAACAATGCTTCTGATGCGGGAACGGTTCCCGGATGTGACGGCAATTATTGCGGTCAGGACTAATACAAAACTTTTAACTTATAAACGGAAGTTTTATTTACATTTAAGTGGAGGCGATATACAATTTTTATAAATGACTGACCACCGGTCATTTATAAAAGGTGAGCCATGGCAAAGATTGTCGATAAAGTACAAAAAAGAAAAGATATTGCGCTCTCGTGTAAAAAACTTTTTACACAAAAGAGGATAAACGACGTTACCATCTCAGAAGTGGCAAAAACTGCAGGTGTTGGGAAAGGGACGGTGTATGATTATTTTAAAAACAAAGAGGATATTGTTTTTGAAATCATCAACATTTTGATGCAGGAGCATAACGAAGCCAAAAAAGCAAAGATGCAAAAGGCAGCCACAACAAAACAGAAGATAAAAATATTTTACGACTTTTTTCATTCTGAGCAAGACAGTGAACTAAGGGAGCTTTACAAAGAGTTTATCTCTATCTCTTTGATCAACCCTCAAGAGCAGATGATAGCATTTAATACACAGTGTATCAACAGTTATTATGTATGGTTTGTGGAGATACTTCAAGAGGGGATAGAAAAAGGGGAACTCAAACCCGAGGCCATAGCACTTGCAAGAGGTATGTTTGTCTTTGGGGAGGGGATCTTTATATCGAGTTCGATTACAAATACCATTGATGATCTTGAAAAAGAGATACAAGAGTATCTTGATGTGCTTTTTTCTTTGATAGAGGTGCAAGATGATTAGTAGAATCTCTTGGTGGACTCTTTTTGTTTTATCTCTGCTTTTGCCAACATTTTTGGGTGCACAGACCTTAACATCGTTACTAGAGGGTGCTATGCAAAACAATAGCCTTTTAGAAGCAAGCAGGTTTGATACTTTGGCAAAACAACAAGAGCAAGCTTCTCAAAAAAGCACCTACTATCCGACACTCGATATAGGTGGATATTATCAAAGGTATGATGTTAGAAGTGCCTTTATTCCGGGTGAAGTCTATTCTGCGTATGCGAAACTCTCTTTGGATATTTATGATGGAGGAAGAAGAGGTGCACTACTCAAGCAAAAAACAAAAGAGCTTCAGGCAAGCAAATATACTCAAAAAGCTTTGCAAAAAAATATTTTACTGCAAGTGGTGCAGGATTTTTTTCATATAAAAAACTTGCAAGCCTCACTGCAAGCAACACGCCAGGCACAAAAAGCACTGGGTGCACAGTTAAAAAGGGTGAAGCAGTTTTACAAAGCAAAACTTGCTACCAAAGATGATGTGGATAAACTTCAAGCGGCATTTGATACAAACGAGTACACAATAGAGTCTCTGAAATTTCAAATATTTTCTATAAAAACATCGCTTGAATTAGAAACAGGTATGGCGATACAAGAATTGCAAGAGGGCTCTTTTGTGGAGCCAAGTCGAGCAGAGTATGAGACATTGGAGAGTACGCAAGCACTCAAAGCACAACAGGAGTCTCTCAAGCAGATCGCAGAATCTTTGCAAAGTATATACTACCCTTCATTAAGGGTAGAGGATACCTACAGTTTAAACGCTTATGACCAGACAGACCTTTATCATCCTAAAGGACCGGATAAACAAAACAGGTTGTTACTTACACTCAATATGAGACTTTTTGATAACGCTTCAACACTAGAGAAACAAAAAGCTGTTTTGCTTCAAGCAGCTGCACTGGATCAAAAGATACGCTACCAAACAAAAGAGCAAGAGCTGCAACATAAGCTTTCCGTGCAAAGAATTGTAACTTCCAAAGCAAAACTTAAAAGTGCAAAAAGTGCACTTATTTCCGCAAAACATGCTTTTGATACGATAGAGAAGAAATACAACGCCGGAGTTGTGGATAATATAGCCTATCTGGACGCACTTACAGTGCTTACAAAAGCGAAAGCTTTATATGAATCTGCGCGTAATGATATAGAGATAGCATACGGCATCTATTATTTTTACAGTGGAGAAAATTTACTGGAGTATGTAAAATGAAAAAAATATTGTTAGTGTTTCTTTTTTTGGTAAATGGGGTGCAGGCTTCAGAAGTGTATGCAACCTTTAACGTGCTGGCGCAAAAAAGTGCCAACCTTGCTTTTTCCGCAGGGGGGATTGTAGAAGCTGTATATGTTGATAATGCAAGTGTTGTTACAAAGTCTCAAAAACTCGCCAAGTTGCAAAACAGCGACCTCAAAGCGGCTTTGGAAGTTGCCAAAGCCAATGTGCAAAGTGCAGAGGTTTCTTTGAAGTTTGCCAAGAAAGATTATGAGAGACAGCTCAAAGTAAAAAGTGTGATAGATGAGGCGATGTTTGATAAGTATGCAGCCAATTATGAAAAGGCAAAAGCTGCCTTGGCACAGGCAAAGGCCAATGTTGCCTATAAGCAATCACTTCTGGATAAAACAATATTGAGAGCTCCTTTTGATGGTGTGGTCTATGCAAAAGCCTTGGAAGTGGGTGATGCACTTAGCGGTATGGTGCCAAAAACTGTTTTTACTATTGAGAACCTGCATAAAAGAAAACTGCTCTTGCAATATGATCAAAAGTATCACAACAGTGTAAAAAAAGGGCAGAAGTTTCGCTATAAGATTGATGGTGAAACACAAGAGTATGAGGGTGTTATAACAAAAATTTACCCTTTTGCAAACAGTGCTAACAGAAAGATAGAAGCAGAAGTGTATGCGGATGATGTTATGGTTGGTTTATTTGGTGATGGTTATATCATAACCGGTACAAAAGAGTAAAAGATGTACGAAAAAGCGATACAAAGACCCATCACCACTTTGATGTATGTTCTTACTTTGGTGATCTTTGGCTGGATGAGCTTTAAAAGTATGCCTTCGGCACTCTTTCCAAATGTTGATTTTCCCATAGTTACCATTAAAACACTCTACCCCGGTGCAGAATCAAGTACCATCGAGTCTCAGGTAACCGATAAAATTGAAGAAGCTATTTCACAGATAGGGGGTATAGACTCCATAACTTCCTCAAGCAGTGAGGGTGTGAGTGTTGTTATCGTCAAGTTCTTTTTAAGCAGAGATATAGATGAAGCGACCAATGATGTACGGGATAAGGTCTCTGCCATAGTTTTACCTCGTGATGCCAAAACCCCTCTAGTGAGTAAGCTTGATATCGGAAGTGCCCCTATAGTCAATGTGTTTTTAACTGCAAAGAACGACTCTATGAAAAACCTGATGGTGTTTGCTGATGAGAAGGTTAAGCCCTCCTTGCAAAAGATCAATGGTGTCGGTGCTATTAATATCATAGGATACAAAGACAGAGAGATAAAAATACTTCCAGATCCCAATCTTTTAAACAAGTACAACATAACCATAGCAGAGCTTAACGCTATGGTTGCAAGTGAAAATGTAAAGATCGGGGGAGGGAAGCTCATAGCACAAACAAAAGAGTTTACCCTTAAAACCAAAGCAGATGCTCTCAACATAGAGGATCTTAAAAATATCAAGATTAAAGAGGGGATCAAACTCAAAGATGTCGCACAAGTGCAAGACTCTTTAAGTGATCCTAAAAGTTATGCCTCATATGACGGGGTAGAGGGTGTCATGCTTGAGGTGCAAAAGATCTCAGGAACCAATACTATCGAGATAGTGCAACGGGTAAAAGATATTGTACCGCAGCTGCAAAGCATGGCAGGAGAGAAGTATGATATCAAGGTGTTAAATGACACCTCACCTTTTATTGTAAACTCTCTTGAGGATGTGGTGTTTGATCTTGTATATGGAGCTATTTTGGCAGCTATCATCGTCTTTGTGTTTTTGAGAAACTTTACGATCACTTTTGTTTCAGCTTTGTCTATTCCATCTTCTATACTCGGCACCTTCGCCTTGATGGATTTTATGGGATATGATCTTAACAAAATGACCCTTATCGGTTTGACCTTGGCGATTGGTATCATCATAGATGATGCTATTGTTGTTATAGAAAATATCTATAAAAAAATGGAAGAGGGGATGGGTAAGCTTGATGCTGCCGTTGCAGGTGTCAAAGAGATCTCATTTACCATTTTGGCAATTTCGGCGATGCTTTTGGCTGTTTTTATTCCTGTGTCATTTATGAGCGGGATTGTCGGGAAGTTCTTTGAGAGTTTTGCCATGACGGTCGGTTTTGCTATTATTATCTCCTATACAATAGCTTTGAGTTTTATCCCAAGTTTGAGTGCGAGAGTTCTTAAGAAAAAACACAGCCGCTTCTATGATATGACAGAACCGCTCTTTAAAGCGATAGAGCGAGGATACGAGAAGATATTAAGGCTTGTTCTGAGGTTTAAAATAGTGACGCTTCTTGTAGTCTTTTTGAGCTTTTTTGCATCATTGAGTCTTTTTCCCAAGATTGGGATGGATTTTATACCCAAAGAGGACAAATCAGAACTGGAAGTAAAGATCAAAGCGGATGCTTCTATATCGCTTCAAGAGATGATAAAACACTCCAAAGAGGTAGAGGGTATTTTAAAACAGAACCCTCAAGTGCTCTATACAACACTTAGCATTGGCTACAACAGCGCACAGGAAAAACATAAAGCACTTATCTATGTCAAACTAACACCAAAGGATGCAAGAGCGTCTTCTCAAGAGGAGATAACCCAAGGGTTTCGGGATCGACTCAGAGAGTTTCAGGCACAACTTCCATCAGATAAAAAAATGTTTATAACCGCTGCGGCGATTCCTACCATTAAGGGTGCGGGTGCTTCTGTTCCTTATCAGATAGTGCTGAAATCGGATTCGTTTGAGAAGCTCGAAGTGGCAAAGAAAAACCTTGTGGCTTATTTGAAAAAGAAAAAGGGCTTTGTAGATGTGGATACCAATCTCGATGATCCAAGAACACAGATAGATATAAGCATACTAAGACAAAATGCTGCAAGAGCCGGTATATCTGCTTACAAGATAGCTCAAAGTATTTTTACAGCATTTTCGAGTGATCTTGAGATATCTTATTTTGAAGAGGATGGTAAGCAGTACAACATCACCCTTCGTTTTGATGATGCACACAGAAAAAGTATTGAAGATATAAAAATGATCCAGCTCAGAGCCGCAAACGGTGAACTTGTGTATCTGGACGGCTTGGTAGAGTTTCGTGAGTCAAAAGCACTCTCCTCAATTAACCACTTTGACAGACAAAGACAGGTGATGGTGTTTAGTGATCTTTACGGACTCGATCTCGGTGGTGCGGTTGCCTACACAAAAGAGGGCTTAAAGGATCTGCTTCCAGAGGGTGTAAGTTACAGGTTTACCGGTTTTGCAGAAGAGATGGAGAAAACTGCCAACGCCTTTAGTGCGGCTATTGGGCTTTCAGTTATTTTGATGTTTATTATTTTAGCGGTTTTATATGAGTCGCTTCTTCAGCCTGTTATCATTATGGTGGCACTGCCTCTGAGTATTATCGGTGTGATGCTTGCTCTGTATCTGAGTGGTTTACAGTTTAGCCTTTTTGTTATGATCGGCTTTATGCTTCTGATGGGTATGGTTGGGAAAAATGCGGTTTTACTGGTAGATTTTGCCAATGCAGCTGTTGCAAAAGGTAAAAATGCAGATGAAGCGCTCATAGAAGCGGGGGAGAAAAGACTCCGACCCATTTTGATGACAACGATTGCCATGGTCTTTGCTATGTTGCCATTGGCTCTTGGAGATGGACTTGGAAGCGAAACAAAAGCACCGATGTCAATTGCGGTGATAGGGGGTCTTTTAAGTTCTATGGTGCTTACCCTTTTGGTTGTACCGGTTATGTATAAACTTATTAATCCCCTTGATAGATTTTTAAGAAGATTTTATGAGATAAAAAGTATTAAGTAGTTAGAATGGCTTTATGAAATATTTCAAAAGCTTATCTTTGTTATTAGTGGCATCTGGTATGAGTGCTGAACAGTTCTCATTTCAGATGTATAATGACTTCTTTGCAGGATCTGATCAACACTTTACCAACGGTATTGCCATTAGTTGGCTTGATGATACTTTCTCAGGCGATGATACTACTCACATAAGTGCTTACA
>JALWLL010000105.1 GCA_026996295.1 Sulfurimonas sp. | reverse complement strand
GGCATTTTTACTCGCCGGTGGATTTATAAGCGATAGTGCATCTCTGCCTTTTGTGTTTTCAAATCTTACAAATATTGTGACGGCAAACTATTTCAGTATAGGTTTTGTAGAGTATCTCTCCAATATGTATGTTCCCTATATCGTGAGCGTCGCAGTTACCATAGTTGTTCTTTTGGCACTTCTGAGAAAAGATATACCAAAAACTGTAGATATCAACCTCCTTCAAGATGCTTCTAGCGTGCTTAAGAGTCAAACGCTCTTTTACTTCTCTTGGGCTTTTTTAGCTCTGCTTTTAGCGGGATACTTCATAGGTGATGCGTATAACATCCCTATCTCTGTTTTTGCATTAGGTGGTGGTGTTATCTTTTTGATCATTGCAACACTGTTTCAAACTGTAGAACCGATAAAAATTGTCAAAAATGCACCATGGCAGGTTGTATGGTTCTCTTTAGGTCTTTACATAGTTGTTTATGGGCTTAAAAATGCGGGGCTTACAGAGCATTTAACAATATTTCTAAACTACTTAAATGGGCAGGGAAACCTAATCGCCGTAGTTGGAACCGGTTTTACCAGTGCAATTTTGAGTGCTTTTATGAACAATATGCCAACCATCATGGTGATGGATATAGCACTCAAAGATATAGCAAACGATGCCATGATATATGCAAATATCATAGGATGTAACTTAGGACCTAAAATGACACCCTTTGGAAGTTTGGCAACACTGCTTTGGCTTCATACGCTCAACCAAAAAGGTGTAAAGATCGGCTTTTGGCAATACTCAAAATTTGGTCTGATTGTCACACCGCCAATCCTTTTAGTCGTGTTACTTACTTTAGTGTAAAACAGGTGAAAGTCTCTCTAATGAATTTAAGCTCATATTTACCATAACTTTGTATAATTCCACTCGCACAATTACTCGCTCGGGTGGTGGAATGGTAGACACAGGAGATTCAAAATCTCCCGCCTTCTTGGTGTGGGGGTTCAAGTCCCCCTCCGAGTACCAAAACTCTTTTTATAACTCTCTTTTACAAATAAAGTGCTAAAATAACAAAAACCTTTTAAGTGACTGTAATGGCAAGCAAAATCATACTTTTTTTACTGTTGGTAAATATTGCCCATGCAAACTATACACTCAAAGAAACCTACTATGTTTCTACAAACGACATTAACCTTTCTGTTGTAGTTCCAAAAACAAAACAAGACATAAAGCTCTACTCCATAGAACCAAACAGATACACAAAAAGAGTTCCTTCCAAAGAGCTTCTCAAACTTCTAAGCAGATACGGCTATAGTGATCTTAAAGCCCAAAGCAGGTTTATAAAATTCATAAAAAAAAGCCCTGTAGATCTTTCAAACATCCAAAAAAAGATAAAAAAGTTTTACAAACAAAAGTATGAAAACATCAATATTAAACATATCGACCTCACTCCCCGTGGATATATAACGTCACTTCCAAAGGAGTATGAAGTTACCCTGCCCTCTAAAGCTCATCTGCGTGATCATGGGACTCTCTACATAAAAACAGATGATAAGAAAAAAATATTTTTTGATTATAAACTAAAAGCAGATCTTAAAGTATATGTTGCCAAACACACTATAAAAAGAGATGCTGAACTCTCTGTCGCCAATGTTACAAAAAAGAGTATAATGCTGAAAAAATTTAAAGCTATGCCCCTGCAAAGCTTAAAAAAAGAGCTTTACCAGACAAAACACAGTATAAAACGTGGTGTTATTGTTACTCTAAGAGATATCAAAAAACTTGATCTTCTCAGAAGAGGTTCATCTGTGCATGTTTCTTTGCACAATGGAAATGTTGTGATAGAGTTTGTCGCAAAAGCTCTGCACAACGCAAAACTGGGAGAAACAACCACACTCCAAAGAGCTGATGGAAAAAGAATAAAAGCTGTAGTAACAGGTAAAAACAAAGCGGAGATCCAATGAGTGAACCTAAATATCGTAAAATTGTCGTAGCAACCAGTGGAGCCAGTGGAGTAAAGCTTGGTCTTAAAACACTTGAGTTACTTCCGAAGTCTGTGGAAAAACACTTCATAATGTCAAAAAACTCGCAAACAGTTTTACAAAAAGAGCAAAACATCACTCTGCATGACAACGACAATATTGCCGCAAGCATCGCCTCAGGCTCGTTTGGTGTCGATGCGATGATCATAGCACCATGCAGCATGAACACCTTGGCAAAGATAGCATGTGGCATCTCTGACAACCTCATAACACGGTGTGCAAGCGTAATGATAAAAGAGCAAAAAAAGCTTATACTTGCACCAAGAGAGATGCCTTTTTCAGCTATTG